>NZ_JBKQTQ010000326.1:0-8321 GCF_052143115.1 Mycobacterium sp. | reverse complement strand
GGACCCCAACGCAAAGCACCGCCCACGCGGGCACCAGCAAACCAGGCCACCAATCAGTTGTCGCGGGCATCCGGCACATGAGGCAACGAATACCGTCGCGGGCATATTGACATGAGGCAACAGGCGGTATGTGCATTGCCCGCCTGAGCGAAAACGCGGCAGTCGCTTTCGGCGAAATCGCTCATAGGCGGGCAAACGGTGGGTTGCCTCCCCGCCGAGTCTGTGTGGCGGGTGTGGCATTACGGGCCTAGCCGGCCAGGGTCGACGAAATGGCCTCGCGCGGGTCCCAGGAGGGACACACTGGCGATATGGACCGCGACGGCAGGCGCCCGAGACGGCTTCGTGTGTCCGCGCTGGCGGCGGTCGCGAACCCGTCGTATTCGCGTATCGACACCTGGAATCTGCTCGACGACGCGTGCCATCAGCTCGCCGTGGTCGACCGTGCCGGGCTGGACACCAGCCACGAAGCGGCCAGGGCGAAACGCCTGATGAATCGTCTCAGTGCCTACGAGCGCTACTGGATCTATCCGGGCGCGGAGAATTTGGCGGCATTCCGCGAGTATCTCGACAACCTTGCCACGGTGAGCCTCGAGGAGAAGGTCTCGCTCGCGGTGCGGCTACTGTCCGAATACGGCGACCGCGCAGCGCTGTTCGACACGTCGACGTCGCTGGCCGATCAGGAGTTGGTGGCGCGGGCCAAAGAACAGCAGTTCTACACGGTTCTGCTCGCCGACGATTCCCCTCCCACCGCCCCCGAGGGCTTGGCGGAAAGTCTGCGCGCGTTGCGCGACCCCTCCGACGATATGCAGTTCGAGCTGTTGGTCGTGAGCAGCGTCGAGGACGCCATCACCGCGGTCGCGTTGAACGGGGAGATTCAAGCGGCGATCATCCGGCATGATATTCGGCTGCGGTCCCGGGACCGGGTGCCGTTGATGACGACCTTGCTCGGCGCCAACGACAAAGTGGTGGCCACCGACCGTACCCACGACTGGGTGGAATGCGGCGAGTGGATCCGCGAGCTGCGGCCACACATCGACCTTTACCTGCTCACCGACGAATCGATCGCTTCCGAGACAGAAGATGAGCCCAACGTCTACGACCGCACCTTTTACCGGCTCAACGACGTCACCGATCTGTACAGCACCGTGGTCGCCGGCATCCGGAACCGTTACTCCACACCGTTTTTCGATGCACTACGTGCCTACGCCGCGCGGCCGGCGGGCCAGTTTCACGCCCTTCCCATCGCACGTGGCGCCAGCATCTTCAACTCCAAGACACTGCACGACATGGGCGAGTTCTACGGCCGCAACATTTTCATGGCCGAGACCTCGACCACATCGGGCGGCCTTGACTCGCTGCTGGATCCGCACGGCAATATCCGGTCGGCGATGGACAAGGCCGCCAAAACCTGGAATGCCAACCAGACCTATTTCGTCACCAACGGGACGTCCACCGCGAACAAGATCGTCGTGCAGGCTCTCACCCGGCCCGGCGACATCGTGCTGATCGACCGCAATTGCCACAAGTCGCACCACTACGGCCTGGTCCTGGCCGGCGCGTACCCGCGGTATCTGGATGCCTACGAGCTGCAGCCGTTCGCGATCTACGGTGCCGTGCCGCTGAACACCATCAAGAAGGCGCTGCTCGATTTGGAGGCTGCCGGACAGCTGGGCCGGGTGCGCATGCTGCTGCTCACCAACTGCACGTTCGACGGCGTGGTCTACAACCCGCGGCGGGTGATGGAAGAGGTGCTGGCGATCAAGCCGGACATCTGCTTCCTGTGGGACGAGGCGTGGTACGCGTTCGCCACCGCGGTGCCGTGGGCGCGCCAGCGCACGGCGATGATCGCCGCCGAGCAACTCGAATCGATGTTGTCCTCTCCGGCCTACGCCCAGGAGTACCGGCAGTGGCGTGAGGAGATACAAGGGGTCGACCGCGCCCAGTGGAGCGAGCACCGGCTGCTTCCCGACCCCAGCCGTGCGCGGGTCCGCGTCTATGCCACGCATTCCACCCACAAGTCGCTCTCGGCGCTGCGGCAGGCGTCGATGGTTCATATCCGCGACCAGGATTTCAACGCGCTCACCCGCGATTCGTTCGGTGAGGCGTTTTTGACCCACACCTCGACGTCGCCGAACCAGCAACTACTGGCATCGCTGGATTTGGCGCGTCGGCAAGTCGATATCGAAGGGTTCCAGCTGGTCCGCAACGTCTATGACATGGCGCTGGTGTTCCGTCACCGCGTCCGCAAAGACCGCCTGATCAGCAAGTGGTTTCGCATTCTCGATGAGTCCGACCTGGTGCCCGACGAGTTCCGGCTATCCGCGGTCAGCTCTTACCGTCAGGTGCGGCAGGGTGTGCTGGCGGACTGGAACGAGGCGTGGCGGTCCGACCAATTCGTGCTCGACGCGACGCGGGTCACCTTGTACGTGGGTCAGACGGGCATGAACGGATACGACTTCAAGGAAAAGATCCTGATGGACCGGTTCGGCATCCAGATCAACAAGACCTCGATCAACAGTGTGCTGTTGATCTTCACGATCGGAGTCACCTGGTCGAGCGTGCACTACCTGCTCGACGTGTTGCGTCGGGTGGCGGCCGACTTTGACCGTAGCGAGTGCGCGGCCAGCCGGGACGATCGCGCGCTGCAACATCGCAGGGTTGAGGAGATCACCGAGGATCTACCGCCGCTGCCCGACTTCAGCGAATTCGACGGGGCGTTCCGACCCGACGACGCCTGCTCGTTCGGCGACATGCGCTCGGCGTTCTACGCCGGATACGAGGAGTCCGACCGCGAACACGTCATGGTTGGTGAGGCTGGGCGCCGGCTTGCCGAGGGAAAGACCTTGGTGTCCACCACTTTCGTCGTGCCCTACCCGCCCGGATTTCCGGTACTTGTTCCAGGCCAGGTGGTCTCCAAGGAAATCCTGTATTTCCTTGCTCAACTCGACGTCAAAGAAATCCACGGATACAACCCGGACCTCGGGTTGTCGGTGTTCACCGATGCCGCGCTGAAACGGATTACCGCGGCGCGCCGCGCGATCGCCGAGGTGAACGGACACGGCGACGCGCCGCAGCTCGATGTGGCGTCGACGCAATCCATTACCGGGTAGCAGCCGAAGCCCCGCTTATGCCCGGCGGGCGTTGGCTTGTGAGTCCGCGTAGTCGCTAGGCTTACCGCCCATGGCAACTTCGGGCGGTGCGGCCAATTCCCGGCTTTCCGTGGATGACTGGGTGCAAGAGGGCTTCCGCGTGCTCGCCGAGGACGGTGTGAAAGCCCTGACCCTCGGGCGGCTGTGCGCTCGCCTCGGGGTGACCAAGGGCAGCTTTTACTGGCATTTTAACGACATGCGGGCCTACCGCGAGGCGCTGATCGCCAATTGGGCTGCCGTTCGTGACGAAGACCGGGGGCATTTCGACGACCTGGCGAGTGAGCCTCCCCGGCAACGGTTGTCGCGGATGATGACCGCACTGGTCGGGCCGCGGCAGTGGATGTTGGAGCGCGCCATGCGGGAATGGGCGCGATCGGAGCCCACGGTCGCCGCCGCTGTGCGGGCATCCGACCGGAGGGTGGTCGCGGCCGTCCGAAAGGCGTTCCTCGACGAGGGCTTCGAGCCCGACCAGGCCGAGATGCGCGCCGGCGCCACGTTCGCCGCCGGCATCGGCTTCTTGCACCTCTCGGGTTCGCGGCCCAGCCCGCAGGCCGCCGGACGTCGCGAGGAGTTCCTCAAGGTGATGCTCCGGCATTGAGTCGCCTTGCCGGAGCTACCATACCAAAAGGTATGGTAGCGTCCCCGGGTGTAACGACGGTCGGATCCGCTTTCGTTGCGCGGTTGGCGGATCGCGCAGCAGAGGCGGAGAAGCTGCGCCGACTACCGAGCGCCACCGTTTACGATTATCGAGAATCCGGGCTGGCGCGGCTGTTGCTCCCGGCGCGTTACGGCGGGCGGCAGGCGGAGTTTCCCGAGATTTTCGATGTGGTGCGCCGGATGGCCCACGGCTGCGCCTCCAGCGCCTGGACGTTGGGGTTCTACACCCTGCATAACTGGATGCTCGCGCTGTTTTGTGAGCAGGCCCAGGACGAGGTATTCGCCGACGGGCCGGTGCTGTGCCCCGCGCCGCTCGCGCCGACCGGGCGAGGCACACCGGTCGACGGTGGCATCCGGTTGACCGGACGATGGTCCTGGGCGACCGGCGTCATGGACGCCGACTGGATCCTGGTCGGCGCCATTTGCGGGCCCGACGACGCGCCATATCCGGCCCTGGTGTTGCTGCCGTCAGCCGACATCCGCGTCGAGGACGTATGGCACACCGCTGGAATGTGCGCCACCGGCTCCAACGACGTCGTCGTCGACGACGTCTGGGTGCCCGGGCATCGCCTGATCACGGTGGCCGACATCTACAGCGGCACAACACCCGGCGCGGCGTTACACGACGCCGCGGTCTACCGGTGGCCGATGGTGCCCGCGTTGGCGCTGACCGCCGCGATGCCCGCGCTGGGTTCCGCCGAACTGGTCGTCGATCTCTTCGCCCAACGGCTCAGCGAAAGGGTGCTCGCGTATTCGGGTGCGGTGCAGAAGGATCAGCCCACAGCGCAGGTGCGTCTCGGCGGTGCGCGGGTGCGGCTGCGCGCGTTGCGCGAGCTGGCCCACGCCGCCGCGACAGACATTCAGGCCAGGGTGAGCAACGGAAAGCACGTCGGCCGTACCGTGCGCGCCGGTGTCCGCGCGGCCGCGGCGCATGTTGTGCATGAATCCCGTTCAGTCATTGCCGATTTGCTCGAGGCGGCCGGCGCCAGTGCGCAGTTCCTGGATAACCCGTTGCAGCGTGCCAAGCGAGACGTCGACGTCATTTCCGGGCATGTGGTGTTCGACTACGACGTCAGCCGCGAGCTCGCGGGAGCCCTGGAGATCGGCGCGAAAGTGTCGCCGTTCGCCATGATCTGAGGGGTCGCCTGCGCCGAGCGTGAAACCACGGCGAAAAGTGGGCCGAAAAACCCGCCACAGTTTCACGCTCGGCGCAGGCGCAGGCTCCACGGCCTCAGCGCAGCGCCTTGGCGTAGAGCAGACTGTCGCGTGGTTCGAGCCCGAGGTTGGGGTAGATCGTATGACGGGCCAAGCGACCTTCAAGCGTGAAGTCGGCTCGCTCCAACACGCGCACGGAAAGCTCGTTGTCGACATTGCAGGTAGCCCACACGCGGTAAACGTCGGGATCAGCGCGCAGGGTGGCCATCAGCATGTCGAGCGCTTCGGACATCAAACCCTTGCCCCACCAACGCCGACCGACGCAGTAACCGATTTCTGCGGCGTACGGCAGCGGGCGCCCGCAACTGATCATCCCGACGATCTCGTCGCTATGCTGCAGCACTATCACCCAGGTTCGCAGGTGTGCATCGACATTCATTCGTTCGGTGATCACTCGCCGCGTTACCGCCACATCGGGGTGTGGCGTCCAGAGCAGATACTTGGTGACCTGAGGGTCGCGGGCAACCCTTTGATACAGCGCGCCAGCGTCGTCGAGTACTGGCAGGCGCAATAGCAATCGCGGCCCCTCGATGCGCTCAGGTGTGAATTCGGCCATCACATGCCCAGCGCGCGATAGGTGCGGTGCACGAATTTCGGTTGCACCGCTTGCAACTTCGCGCGCGACGTATTGCCGGCGACCGCCGCGGCGGCATAGCCCGACAGGGTAGGCATGTTCTGGACCAGGTACAGCAGGATGAGGTCGGCCGCGGGATCGGCCTGCCACCACGTCCCGTATGCACCTGGCCAGCTGAACGTCCCGACACCACCCGGACCGAACAACGGCGCCGACTTCGCCGGATCGGTCACCACTGACAGGTTCAGCCCGAATCCGCGGCCGATCCAGAACGGCGCACCGAGGAAGGAATGCTGCTTCTGCTCGTCGGTGAGCCGATCGGTGCGCATCAACTGTGCCGACTCCTGGGACAGCACCCGCACACCATCTAATGTCCCGTCGCCCATCAGCATTTCGATGAACCGCAGGTAGTCGTCGGCGGTCGACCACAATCCGCCGCCCGCGTTGCAGAACGCCGGCGGTGACATGTGCGGTTGCCCCATCACGTCGTGTTGCAACCGATCCTGGTCGTCGAGCCGGTACATGGTCGCGGCGCGGCGGCGGCCCTCGACCGAGACGAAGAAACCGGTGTCAAACATGCCCAGCGGGTGCAGGATTCGCTCGTCGAGTACCTCATGAAACGGCTTGCCCTCGATCCGTGACACCAGTACGCCGATTACGTCGATGGCGTGGCTGTAGGTCAGCCGCTCGCCCGGCTGATGTACCAGCGGCAGCTCGGCCAGCGCGGCGAGCCAGGCGTCGGGTCCGCGCCCGAACGGCAGACGAACGTAGGCCCGCGATATCGGGCCGCCCACCGAGAACCCGTATGCGAGGCCACTGGTGTGGGTGAGCAGATCCTGGACCAGGATCGCCCGCTGCACCGGGTGTGTTCGATCCAGTGGTCCGCTGGGGTCGTCCAGTACCCGCACATCGGCGAACTCCGGCAGCCAGCGCACGATCGGGTCACGCAACGCCAGCTTGCCCTCGTCGACCAGGCTCATCGCCGCGGCGACCGTGACCGGTTTGGTCATCGAGGCAATGCGAAATAGCGTGTCGCGTTGCATCGGCAGTTTGGCGTCGATGTCGCGGTAGCCGATCTCGTTGACCTGCAACACGTGTCCGCGCTGCCACACCACCGTCACCGCACCGGCGAGCAGACCCGCATCGCAGGCTTCGCGAATGGAGGCCTGATTGCCGTCGAGATTCACCCGGATCAGGTTAGCTAGTGCCGTTGTGCCCGGACATGCCAGGTCCAAGCCCGGCAGCCCTATTGTCGCTTCTCATGTTGTGGCTGAACAAATGGACGAAGATGACGGCGAGTCCGGTGATCGTGCGCCCCGGCCTCGCCGTCGGCATGGCTGCCCCGCGCGTAGTCGCCTTGCCACGGCACTCGCTCTCCCGCGGCGGCGTCCGTCGCCACCTGGAGTTGCCCTATCTCATGACGTGAGCGAAGGAAGAACTCATGCTTGCGGTGCAGATCTTCATCAGACTCGATGTGCCTGAGCTCGGGGGCGAACTCCTCCAGCTCGGCTCGGCGCTGCGGAACAATCATGCAGATCGGCTCATCGACCTCGAATCGCACCGGCATCAGTTTGCGCGTGAATTTCCAGCTCATGCTGAAACTCGCGCTTGCCCAGTCGGTTTCGACTATGCCTTCTAGCGGAGAAACGGCGTCCTTCGGATAGTTCGCCGGCCCGCGGACCAACAGATCGTAGCCCGCCGGAGTGCGAAACAGCATCGGCAGATGCCAGGTCAGGATGCCGTTACCGAAATGGCTGAGGGGCAGGAACTGACCGGTGTCGCGCTTATCGGGTGCGATCATCACGTCCACGTCGTTTTCCTGACCGATCCAAGTAGCGGTGAACGCGCACGGATTGCGCAGCTCCCAGCCGCTTTGGTTGGCGATGAGCATCGGCAAACACCGATTAGGCCAACCTCGACGCGTCTCTGACATCTCTGACATCCAGGTCCGGCTAATCGGTGCCGGGCTGAACTGCGGCGCGTTATCACGGGTAATGAACCCGATCAGTGGCCGGGCCGGCCTGTTGGACTTGTCGCTCATCCGATCCTCGATTAGCGCCGTTGCGCGGACGTACCAGAACGCCATCTCGACTTGGTTGCCGTCGATCTCGCGGCGTCGGCTACGACACTATATGGTTGCGTCTATTCGAGCTCGGCCAGGTCCATCCCTTGCCGCTTATCATGTTGTTGCTGAAACAAATGAACGAAGATGACGGCGAGTCTGGTGATCCGGTGTCCCGGCCTCGCCGTCGGTGTGTCTGCCTCGCGTGTAGTCGCCTTGCCACTCCACTTGCTCTCCCGCGGCGACCCTCGCTATCTGCTCGATTTGCTTTGCCGCATCACGTGAGCGAAGAAAGAACTCATGCTTGCGCTGCAGATCTTCATCAGACTCGATGCGCCTGAGTTCGGGGGCGAACTCTTCCAGCTCGGCTCGGCGCTGCGGGACGATCATGCAGATCGGCTCGTCGACCTCGAATCGCACCGGCATCAGTTTGCGGGTGAGTTTCCAGCTCATGCTGAAACTCGCGCTTGCCCAGTCGGTTTCGACGATGCCCTCTAACGGAGAAATGGCGTCCTTCGGATAGTTCGCCGGTCCGCGGGCCAATAGGTTGTAGCCTTCCGGAGTGCGAAACAGGATCGGCAGACGCCAGGTCAGGATGCCGTTACCGAAATGGCTGACGGGCAGAAGCTGATCGGCGTCGTGCTTATCGGGTTGGATCATCACG
>NZ_JBKQTQ010000325.1:0-18157 GCF_052143115.1 Mycobacterium sp. | reverse complement strand
GATCTCGAGCAGACGCTGCGGCATCTGCTCGGACGCGCCCCGGCGTGACGCCGGCGTCGCGGCCGCGATCACAGGCCGCGGGGCGCCGCCCGGACGGCGGCAACGGTCTTTGGGTCGCCGTCGAACTCGAGGAGTCCGGCATCACGGCCCGCAGCGAATAACAACAGCTCCTGCGGTTCGCCGGTCACTGTGACGGCATCGCCGCGGCCGACGCGGGCAATCTGTTCACCCGCGGGCGTCCGCAGGACGACCTGCGCGGGCAGCTTGCTCAACATCATGCGGCTCATCAGCCCGAGCTGGCGGCGCAGCGGCGTAGCGATCGATGGGTCGAGCACTCTGGGCTGCCAGCCCTCGACGGCGCGGCGCACGTCCTCGTGATGGATGAACATCTCGCCGAGGTTGGCCACCGCGTCAAGCAGCTTGAACGGCGAGTACACCGGTGGGCCGGACGAGATCATCTCGACGAGGTCGTCCCAGCTGGTTGACTGCGCAACGTTGTTCTGCACCTTGGCGGTGTAACGGGCAAGGAAGGCCACGGCGATCCCCACCGTCGCATCCGGCCGCCGTTCGCGAACGACCAGGTGGGCGGCCAGGTCGCGGGTCTTCCAGCCTTCGCAGAGGGTCGGCGCGTCGGGACCGACGGCGCGCAGGGTGTCCACCAGTGCGCTTCGTTCACGCCGGGCTGCGGTCATGGCCTCACGATAGGCGAGTTGTCGCTCCGGCGAGCGCGCCAGATGTTCACTAAGTTAAACTTTAACCTTGTGAAGTTAATCTGGTACGGCCAGCACGGCGTGTTTGTCTTCGTCGTCAGGGAGGTATAGGCGCATGAGTCTGAGCCGTACGGGCTGGTGGCGACCAGATCCTTCGAGAGGGGCTTCAGTGGGCGAGGCAGGTGCATTGTCGTTGGTACCTCCCGCGCAGCCTGTTGGTTTGGATCAGGCTAGTTTGGATCAGGAAAAGTGGTCAGATCCCGGGCAATTCGACGTATGGCGAATCGGGTTGCGCCGCAAGGTGCTGACGCACGTCACCGCATTCGTAGCCGAGCGATCCGCCGTCGAGTTGGATGACTCCGGTGTCGAGGTGGCCGGCGACATCCTGTTGAATTTCGTCACCGGCGGCAAGTGCCTCCGCTCGGCTTTCATGTATCTGGGGTGGCTGTCCGGCGCGGTGGACAGTGACGAGGCGCTGTTCGCGGCCGCCAGCTTGGAGCTGCTGCACGCCTTCGCGCTGCTGCAAGACGATGTCATGGACGCATCGTCGTCGCGCCGGGGCCGTCCTGCGGCGCACGTCCAATTCGGCCAGTGGCATCGAAAGCGAGGGTTATCCGGATCGCCGGACAGGTTCGGCGAATCGGCGGCCATCCTGCTCGGCGATCTGTGTCTGATCTGGGCCGACCAGATGCTCCGCGGGAGCGGCATCGAGCATCGCCGTCTGCAGCAGGCGTGGCCGCGTTACGACGCCATGCGCACCGAGCTGGCGTTGGGCCAGTTTGCCGATCTCGCAAGCGATGTCCGCGATCTGCCGTCGATGGCCGTTGTGCTGGAGGTGGCGCGCCGCAAGTCGGGCAACTACACAGTGCGCCGGCCGTTGGAGATAGGTGCGGCGATGAGCGGCTGCAGCGAACGCACCTTGTCGGGGCTGGGCCGCTACGGCGAAGCAGTGGGCGAAGCGTTTCAGCTGCGCGACGACTTGCTGGGGGTATTCGGCGCCGAGGCGGTGACCGGCAAGCCCAGCGGCCAAGATCTCATCGAGCGCAAGGCCACCAGTGTGGTCATCGCCGCACACCACCTGGCCGACGCCCCCACCCGCAGGCAGCTGACGGACTTGATGAATGGCGGTAACCTTGACGACATCGCCATCGACCGTTGGCGGACGTTGATCGTCACGACCGGCGCCGTGCAGTGGATCGAAGACACCATCAGCGACCGAGTCGCGTCGGCGCGCGACGAACTCGACGAGCTTCGGCTTGACGAACACGTGCGGACCGCGCTGGCGAACATGGCCGCCGTGTGCACGGAGCGTGCCGAATGACGCCGTTACGCAGAGAAGTTCTTCGCTGATGCGGACCGTGCGGGGTCCAAGCGATCGGGTGGTCGTGGTCGGCGCCGGTCTGGCTGGCCTGTCCGCGGCGCTGCATCTGGCCGGTCGCGGCCGTGACGTCACGGTGGTCGAACGTGAGAGCTGGCCCGGTGGACGAGCGGGGCGGCTCGACGTCGGCGGCTATCGGCTCGACACCGGACCGACGGTGCTGACGATGCCCGACATCATCGACGACACTTTCGCCGCCGTCGGTGAAACCTGCTCGGGCCGACTGGATTTGCTGACCGTGGATCCGGCCTACCGTGCGCAGTTCGCCGACGGCAGCAGCCTCGATGTGCACAGCGACGCAGATCAAATGGCAACCGCCATAAAGGAATTCGCCGACGCCAAGCAGGCGGCGGGCTACCGCAAGCTGCGCGACTGGCTGACCCGGTTGTACCAGACCGAGTTCGACGGATTCATCGCCAAGAACTTCGATTCCCCGCTGTCGCTGGTGAATCCGCAGCTGGCGCGACTGGCGGCAATCGGCGGATTCCGCAAATGGGACGCCATGGTCAATCGCCACATCAGCGACCCGCGGCTGCAACGAGTCTTCACGTTCCAGTCGCTGTATGCTGGGGTGGCGCCGCGACAGGCTCTGGCGGTCTATGCGGTCATCGCCTACATGGATACCATCTCGGGTGTGTTGTTTCCGCGCGGCGGGATGCGGGCACTGCCCGACGCGCTGGCCGCCGCCGCGACAGATGCCGGAGTGCGCTTCGTCTACGGCGCGACGGTCACCGGCCTGGAACGCGCCGGGAGCCGTGTGACCGCGCTGCACACCGACCATGAGCACCGCATCGCCTGCGACGCGGTGGTTTTGACCACTGAACTGCCCCAGACTTACACACTGCTGGGCCGCGAACCGCGTCGCCTCGGCACCCTGCGGCCGGCGCCATCGGCGGTCGTCGTTCACGCCGGCTGCCGCCGCGCGCCGTCGGCGAATCATCAGCTGGCACATCACAACATCGTCTTCGGCGCGGCATGGGAGCGGACATTCACCGACATCATCCGAGACGGCCGGCTGATGCGGGATCCGTCGCTGCTCGTCACCCGACCGACGGCCAGCGACCCAAGCCTGGCCCCGGCCGGCCACGACCTGTTCTACGTGCTCGCCCCGGCGCCGAACCTCACCCGCGGTGTCGTCGACTGGTCGCGCGTCGGCGACAGCTACACCGACCAGCTTCTCGATATCGTTGGCACGCGGTTGGTTCCGGACCTGCATGACAGCGCCGAGGTGCTGCATGTCGTCAACCCCGCCGACTGGGCCCGCCAGGGTATGGTCGCCGGCACGCCGTTTGCGCTGGCCCACACGTTCGCGCAGACCGGACCGTTCCGTCCCGCCAACATCGTGCGGGGCATCGACAACGCGGTGTTGGCCGGATCCTCGACCGTGCCCGGCGTCGGCGTGCCCACCGCGTTGATCTCCGGGCGGTTAGCCGCCGACCGCATCACCGGCATCATCGAGCGGTCGAAGCAAAGCGTCGTGGCGAAAGCCGGCCTGTCATGATCCGCACCGAGTTGGACGCCGCCGGTATCGAGGACCCGCGCCTCCGCGGCGCGTATCAACGCTGCCGCACTATCAACGCCGCCCACGGCCGCACCTTCTTTCTGGCCACCAGGTTGCTCGCGCCGGATCAACGTCCGCCGGTCCACGCGCTGTATGGCTTCGCCCGCTACGCAGACGACATCCTCGACGACTTCGACCCGACCCTGGACACCGCGATCCGGGCGGCGCGGCTGCGGCAGCTGTCCGACCAGTTCTTCGCCCTCGACGAGCACCCGAGCAATCCCGTGCTCGCGGCCGTGCGGCACACCGCACGCCGCTACGGCATCCGCGACGAACTGTTCGACGACTTTCTGACGTCCATGCGAATGGATCTCACGATCACCGACTATCCCGACCGCGCTGCACTCAACCTGTATATGAAGGGCTCGGCGGAAGCGATTGGTCTGCAACTGCTTCCGATCTTGGGCACGACAGGACCGGCCGAGGACGCTGCGCCGCACGCGGCGGCGCTGGGCCGGGCCTTCCAACTCACCAACTTCTTGCGGGACATCGACGAAGACCTGATGCGCCAGCGGATTTATCTGCCCGCCGACGAATTAGCCGCCTACGGCGTCGATCGCGACCTGCTGATGTGGTGTCACAGTAATCACCGGACCGATCACCGGGTGCGCAACGCGCTGGTCGATCAGCACGACGTCGCCCGGCAGATCTACCGGTATGCCGCAGGCGGTGTCGCCCTCTTGGCGCCGCGGTCACGACCGTGCGTCGCTACCGCGCTGACGCTGTACGCGGAAATTCTCGACCGCATCGAAGACTCTGATTTTGCGGTGTTCAACCAGCGCGCCACCGTGGGGACCGGGCGACGACTCCGGGTCGCCGGCGTCGGCCTGCTGCGTTCGTGGCGGGCACGGCTGACGGACCGGGCCGCATCACGTGATCGCAAACCCGGTGTGGCGTAATGGATCGCTGGCAATACCTCCTCGTTCTCGCGGCATGCCTGGCGATCACCTTGCCGTTGGAGATCTTTCCTCCCGGCGTCTACCGCCAAGCGCAGCGGGCGATGCGCGCGGTGTTACCGGTTGCCGCCGTGTTTTTGCTCTGGGATGAGGTGGCGATCTGCGCGCACGTATGGACCTATAACCGTACGTACATCTCTGGCGTGACTATCCCGTTTCAGTTGCCGATCGAGGAGGTCGTGTTCTTTCTCGTGATTCCGGCGTGTGGGCTGCTGACCTATAACGCGGTGAGCGCCATTCTCGAGCGGTTCAACCGCCGATGACCGGCCTCGGCTACACGGTGCCGGCCGTGCTGGCGGTGCTGGCCGTGGGCGCACTCGAGGTGACGGCGTTGCGCACCGGGCTTTTTCGGCGCCCGGCCTATTGGGTGTCGATGCTGATCGTGATCGGATTTCAAATCCTGGTCGACGGCTGGCTGACCAAGCTGAGCGCCCCGATCGTGGTGTACGACGATCGGCAGACCACCGGTATCCGGTTTCCCTTCGACATCCCGATCGAAGATTTCCTGTTCGGCTTCGCGTTGGTGACTGCCGTGCTGTTGCTATGGGAACGACAACGTGAGCGTCGGTAACACCGGTCTGCCCCGCGCGGACGTGCCGGCGGCTTTCGACGTCGGCGCGCCTGCCTACGATCGGCTCGTCGGCGCCAGCCCCGGATACCATGCCCACCTGCGACTCTCGGCACAGCGGCTGCGACTGCCCGGCCGCGGTCAAGGGCTGCGGCTGCTCGACGCCGGCTGCGGTACCGGCGCGTCGACGGCCGCTCTGCTGAGCGTCGCCCCGCAGGCCGAGATCGTCGGCGTCGACGCGTCACGAGGAATGCTCGAGGAGGCGCAAGCCAAGTCGTGGCCCCCGTCGGTCCGGTTCGTGCATGCCCCCATCGAGGCCCTTGCTGAAAACGGCGTCGTCGGGACGTTCGACGGGATCCTGGCCGCTTATTTGATCCGCAATTTGTCGGATCCCGACACCCAATTGCGCGCTTTCCGCAACCTGCTGGCGCCCGGCGCCACGCTGGCGGTGCACGACTACTCGGTGCGCGACTCCCGGGCCGCCACCTGGGTGTGGCACGCGGTGTGCTGGGGCATCATCATTCCCTTGGGCTGGCGGCAGACCCGCGACGCGACGTTGTATCGGCATCTGTGGCGCAGCGTGCTGACATTTGACGGCGCAACGCAATTCCGGCAGCGGTTGCGCGACGCGGGGTTCACCGCGGTGCACAGCGAAACCATGCCGGGATGGGAGACCAACCTCGTGCACACCTTCCTCGGGGACGCACCGCGATGACCGATCGGCGTCGCCGGACGTACCCGGCACCGCAGGGCCTGCCCAGCGCCAACGCACTGTCGTCTCAACCGCGCGCCGTTGTTGTCGGTGCCGGAATCGCCGGTCTGGCCGCCGCCACGGGTCTGGCCGAACGCGGAATCAGCGTCGACGTCATCGAACGCGAGGAGTATCTGGGCGGGCGCGTCGGCGCCTGGACCGAGCAATACCGCGACATCGAGGTCGGAATGAACCGGGGCTTCCACGCCTTCTTCCGGCAGTACTACAACTTGCGGGCGTTGCTGCGCCGCGTCGACCCGAAGCTGTCCATGTTGATACCGGTCGACGATTATCCGCTCATCGACGGCGCCGGCCGGCGGGACAGCTTCCGTGGTCTGCCCCGCACCCCGCCGTGGAACGCGCTGGCATTCGCGTTGCGCAGCCCCACCTTTCGACTTGGCGACTTGGCCCGGATCGACGCGCGCGCTGCCGCGCCGCTGGCCGCTGTGTCACTGCCCGACATTTACAATCGCCTCGACCACATCGACGCCGAGACCTTCCTGAAGAGCCTCAACTTCCCCGAGGCGGCACGCCACCTCGCCTTCGAGGTATTTTCTCGCAGCTTTTTCGCCAGTCCGACGGAGCTGTCGGCCGCGGAGCTGGCCACGATGTTCCACATCTACTTCCTCGGCTCCAGCGAGGGGCTTACCTTCGACGTCGCCAACGCCAACTACGACACCGCGTTGTGGCAGCCGCTGCAGCAATACTTGGCCGACCTTGGAGTGCGATTCCATCAGGGCAGCGCCGTGGCAAGCATCGGCCGCGGACACACACAGACATTCCGCATCCACACCGATACCAATGACCGTCTGGACGCGGACGCCGTCGTGCTGGCCACCGATGTGGCCGGCCTGCAGCGAATTGTGGCGTCGTCACCGGGACTTGGCGACGACATGTGGCGGGCACGGATCAGGCGGCTGCGCACCGCGCCGCCCTTCATGGTGCATCGCCTGTGGATCGACCGCCCTGTCGCCCCCCATCGGCCGGCGTTTCTGGGCACCGCCGGTCACGAACCGCTCGACAACATCAGCGTCCTTGACCGCTACGAACGCCAAGCCGCCGACTGGGCCCGGCAACAGCATGGCTCTGTTGTCGAATTACATTCGTACGCGGTGCAATCCGCGCAGCCGCAGCAAGCCATGCTGAGTCGGCTGCATGAGCTCTACCCCGAAACCGCCGGCGCGCGAGTGGTTTACGAACGAATGCTGCATCACCGCGACTGTCCGCTGTTCGCGCCTGGCACCCATGCGCATCGACCCGGGGTAATAACACCGCTGCCCGGGCTGCTACTCGCCGGTGACGGAGTCCGCATCGACTTGCCGGTGGCCCTGATGGAGCGTGCCGCCACGACCGGCTGGGCGGCCGCCAACCAGATATTGGCGCAATGGGGACTTGCCGGCCATGCCCTGTGTACGGTTCCTACCCAAGGCCGCTCGGCGCTGCTGCGCTTTCTTGCCGGCCGAGAAAGGCTTTCGCGACGATGAACATCGGCGACAACATGCGGCGCCGCTGGCCCAAGGATTGGCCGCTGCAGGCGATCCCGCCGGTGGTGTGGGCCGGCCAGCGTCCGACCTACCGCGATGCTTCGCCGGCGATCATCGACGCCGCGTTGGACCGATCGCAGCGCCGACCCACGGGCAACTGGTATGCGTTCGCCGCGAGCCGCGGTGTTCGGCCCGGCCGACCGTTCGGCACCCGCGTCGCCGGCGTCGAACTGGTCGCCTGGCGCGATCAGCAGTCCCGGCTACACGTCGGCCCGCGCAGTTGTCCGCATCTCGGCGCCGACCTTGCTACCGCAGCCGTGCATCGCGGTGCCCTGATCTGCCGATGGCACGGACTATGCCTCGACGGCAGCACAGACGAATTCGGGTGGCGGCCACTGCCCAGCCACGACGACGGTGTGCTGGCGTGGGTGCGTCTGGACAGTGTCGGCGGCGAAGAGCCGCTGGGTCAGCCGGTGATTTCGGCCAGGCCAACCGGCGACACGTTGCACGCCGTCACCCGACTGGTCGGCACGTGCGAGCCCGCCGATATCATCGCCAACCGCCTCGATCCGTGGCACGGCGCGTGGTACCACCCCTACTCGTTTACCCGGCTCGAGGTACTGACCACTCCGACCGACGAGGCGGACCGCTTCCTGGTCGCGGTGACATTCCGAATCGGCCGCATCGGCGTACCCACCGTCGCGGAGTTCACCAGCCCCGAGGCACGCACCATCGTGATGCGCATCGTCGACGGTGAGGGAACAGGCAGTGTGGTCGAAACCCATTCCACACCAATCGGTTTAGGCCCTGACAATCGACCGCGAACTGCGGTGATCGAAGCCGTCGTCGCCACCTCCGACCGCACCGGATTCAAGCGGGCACGCCGCGCCGCCCCGCTGATCACCGGGGTGATGCGCGTTGCCGCGTCCCGGCTTTGGAAAGACGACCTCGCCTACGCCGAACGCCGCTATCAGCTGCGCGCCGGTACAACATAATGCGGGCGCGCAACCGTTCACAGTCGAGGTCGTAGCCAAGGCTAACTGGCGACCGCACGGCCGGACAGCTGTGCGGCGTTCGAGGCGATGTCACGTGCGATACCGCCGAGGACCGCGTTGCGAAACAGCGCGGACGCCTTCCAAAAGGCTTCACCGGCAAGGCCGTACGGCTGAAACAGCGTGCGCTGGCGACAACGGGAGCCGCCCTCGCTGTCCTCGTGCGCCGACAGCTCAAGCCACAGCCGGCCGGGCAGTGGAACATCGGCACGCAGCCGCAGCAGGCGGGGCCGGTCGATGTGCTCGACGCGCCACCAGTCCAGCGCCTCACCGGAATGCAGGCGATGCGGCTGTCGGGATCCGCGGTCAACCCTGACGGCGCCGGAGAGTCTTCCGATCCACCCACGCAGCGCCCAGGCCGGAGGGGCTGCCGACCAGCCATGCTCTGTGCCGATCGACTCGAAAACCTGCCAAAGCGTTTCGGCATCAGCGTCTACTCGGCGTTCAGACACCTGCTCGTGCAGCGATCCGCCGGCCCAGACTGGGTCAGTGGGCAGCGGGCGCGCAGGTGAGTCGTCTGCTCCCGGCCGCGACCACCGCGTGTGCAGCTCGCCGTCGCGCACCCGGGCCAGGGCGAGTCCAACGGCGTCTTCGAAGTGGGTGAGGCCACCGTAGGGGTCCGCAATCTGGGAAGCAATGTCGTGCTCGGTGCAGATCACGTCGTTTTCCAGCGACTTCATCAGCGACGAAGCCAGGGCGCGTGGCAGCGGGGTGATCAGGTTGACCCAGTGCGACGACAGCCACGGAGTCAGCACTGGCACCGGAATGGCGATGCGACGCTGCAGGCCTGCGATCGCGGCATATTTGCGGATCATTTCCGTGTAGGTGAAAGTGTCGGGACCGCCGATATCGAAGGCCCGGTTCACCTCGGCCGGCAGCTCCGCCGCGTTCACCAGGTAGTACAACACGTCGCCGACGGAGATCGGCTGAACCTGGGTTCGCAGCCACCGCGGCGTGACCATCAACGGCAGTCGTTCGGTCAGATACCGCAGTATCTCAAAACTGGCTGATCCTGCTCCGATGATCGCCGCCGCCCGCAGCTCCGCGGTGGGGACTCCGGACTCTTGGAGCAGCCTGCCCACTTCGGCGCGCGACGCCAGGTGATCCGACAACTGCTGCCCATCGGGGATGATGCCGCCGACATAAACGATCCGCGAGAGTCCCGCCGGGGCGGCCGCGTCGGCGACGATCGATGCCGCGCGCGCATCGAAGTCGACGAAATCCGAACGCAGCAGCGAGTGCACCAGATAGTAGAGAACTTGCTGACCCTCGAGTGCTCGCCGCACCTGTTCGCCGTCACTGACGTCGCCCTCGACCACGTCGACGTGCCGGCGCCATGGCACGTCATCGAGCTTGGCGGGCTGTCGGGCCATCACCCGGACGTCATGCCCGGCTGACAGCAGTTCGGGAACCAGGCGGATGCCTAGGTAGCCGGTTGCTCCAAATACGACGCAGCGCATCGCTTACTCCTCCGTTGGCTCGGATACCGAGTCGGCTGGTAAGACGCTATGCGCCAGTTGGAGGCGTGCGCCGTTGCCGCGATCCATCCGGCATATGTACTTCAAAAGATTAATAGTTAAGATAGTAGCGTAAAATTGAAGAGGGGGTAGCGGCTATGTATGCGGTAAGCAGTACTGCAGCGCCAACGAATCGGTGCGGGAGGGCCCTTGATGGGAGCAAGCACAAACCAAACGCTTTGCGATCCCAACAGCGGTGACGTGGAAAAGCTGACGGTGAGTTCGCAAAGCGCGATGTTCTTACGGGCGGCGCAGCTGGTGGCGGACCTACACCAACGTGCGTCGTTCGGCACAGCCGCATTGCTCCGCGAGTTGATTGAAGGTGCCGCCGAATCGGTGCCCGGCGCCCAATATGCGGGCATCACCGTCACCCAGAGGCGCCGCCGTAGCGAAACCGTCGCAGCGACTCATCGCTACCCGGAAATGCTGGACGAGATCCAGAGTCGCTATCAACAGGGACCTTGCTTGACGGCCGCCGCGCAACAACACAGCGTCCGCATCGATGATCTCGACGCTGATGACCGCTGGCCGCTCTACCGTCAAGCGGCGCTCAAACAGACACCGATTCGATCGATCCTCTCGTTCGGGATGTTCAGAGAAGGCGGGACCACTGCTGCGCTCAACTTCTACGCCGAACCGGTCAACGCATTCACTGACGGCTCAGTCAACTTGGGGCTGATTTTCGCCACCCACACCGCGCTGGTATGGAACATGATGCGACGTGACCAGCAGTTCCGCAGTGCACTTGTCTCCCGCGACATCATCGGCCAGGCAAAAGGCATGCTGATGCAACGCCTCGACATTGAGGCTGCCGAAGCCTTCGAATTGCTCAAGCGGGTGTCTCAAGAGTCGAACACCCCGATTGCACAAATTGCCCAGCGGGTCATCACCAGCGATCATTCACTGCCCGTGCAGTACCCGTGCTGAGCGTCAATACCGTTGCGGGACTGTAGAAGTCAGAAGGTCCAGTCGCCTGCGGGCTGACTGTCACTCGTGATATCCTATTCCCCGCGCGCGGCTCCGACGGGCCATCGTAGCTATCGAAAACGTGCCGATACGCTAATCCGACGTCCACCGTGCACCGCGCAACAGCGCGGGCACGGGGCACTTTTGGCAGTTGCTGTCGTATTGCCGCTGATCCAGCGGGTTTCCGATACGCTGGCGCGCAAGAATCCCTAGAAGGATGCGGTTAGGTGACTAAGCGGGGCACACAGAGTTCACCTCCCAACCGGCCAGAGCTTGAGAAGCTGATGTCGGCCGACATGCGGGCGGTCACAGCACAGTCTGATCGGATAGGTCGCCACTTCGCGCGCCAGCACGATGTGAGCGGCAACGATTTCCACGCCTTGCTGCACATCATGGTTGCCGAAAACACTGGGACGCCGTTGACCATGGCTCAACTACGACAGCGAATGGACGTCTCGCCTGCTGCAATCACTTATCTCGTCGACCGGATGATCGACGCCGGCCATGTCCGGCGCGAATCGGATCCCGGCGATCGACGGAAAGCACTTCTTCGGTATGAAAACAGCGGTATGGAACTGGCACGCGGGTTCTTCACCCCGCTGGGCATTCATCTCCGAGCCGCGCTCGCGGACCTGCCCGATAAAGACCTCCTTGCCGCACACCGGGTGATTACCGCGATGATCGCCGCGATGTCGACGTTTGAAAGTGAACTCGTTACGCAGCAACCGAACTCGTCAACTGCGCGAGCGACCACAACGAGCGATCACGTCTGAAACATCGCTTGGCGATCTAACGAAACATATTGAGCATCACTAATTTACGGATCATCCACCCGCGATTACGGAATCGGCGTGACGCCGATATAGCGCAGGGCCAGTAGATCCGCGGCGCCGGTGCCGTGCAGGCAGATTCGTAGCTCGTCGATGAATCGCTGTAGCCAATCCAGCACGGCGTCAGTGGATTCGATCGCTGCTGCCAGCAGTGGGCGGGCGATCGCCACCACGTCGGCGCCCAGTGCCAGCGCTTTGGCCGCATCCATGCCGCTGCGGATACCACCGGAGGCGACCAGCGGGATGGTAGGCAGCGCCTCGCGCACCTCCACGATGGCCTGCGCCGTGGGTATGCCCCAGTCGGCCAAGTCGGGGTAGCGCACCTCGCCGTAGCGAACGAGTTGCTCCACCCGTGACCACGACGTGCCGCCGGCGCCTGCGACGTCGATGGCGGCCACCGGTGGCTCGCCCGACGGACCCATCAACTCCGTCACCGCCGAGGTACCGATTCCGTGGCCCACCTCTTTGAGAAGCACCGGATATTCCAGTGCGCCAGCGACTTCGCGCAACCTGTCCACCGACCCGGAAAAGTCGCTGTCACCATTTCGCTGGACCGCCTCCTGCAGCGGATTGGTATGCACCGCAAGCGCATCTGCTCCGACCCGTTTCAGTGCATGCGAAATGTCTTCGACAGCAGCCGTTGTCAGCTGAGCGAGCCCAATATTGCCGAACAACAACACGTCCGGTGCTACGTCGCGGACGGTGAAGCTGGAGGCCGCCTGCTCCCCCAACGCACTGTCCAGCATGATCCGTTGCGACCCGAGCATCATTCCGATACCCAGCCGTTGGGCGGCTGCGGCCAGATTTCTGTTGATCGTCCCCGACAGCTCGGCGCCGCCGGTCATCGCGCCGACCAATATCGGGGCTCGCAAGGGCGCGCCGAAGAACTCGGTGGACAAGTCGACGTGGGCGAGGCTGGTCTGCGTCAACGCGTTGTACGGCAGGCGGTAGCGTTCAAGCCCCGTCGTGACACCGGAATACGCGACTCGGTCATCAAGACATACGTCTATATGGCGTCGTTTGCGGGTTGTCATCCCGCTCGAATCAGTTGCCACGGCACCTCACCCCCTCTCCGTCTGGCATGTGCCGGCTTCAGCACGTTGGCTGACGGGTGGTTTGGGTGATGCGAGCTCGTGCTGATATCGCCGCATGGCCTCGATCAGCGCAGTGAACACCCGGCTGGCCGCAGACAGGTCCGCGTCGGGCAAGTCGGCCATCGCGTCATGCGTGTGCGTTCCCAACGGGGCGAAGAACGCTCGGGCGGTCGCGAGGCCGGATTCCGAATAGCGCAGGATCACCTTGCGTCGATCGTCAGGGTCAGACTCCCGGGTAATGTGCCCCGACGCGATCATCCGGTCCACCAGGTAGGTGATGGCTGCACCCGAGAGGCCCATTCGCTGGCGTAGTTCACCAGAAGTGATCGGCGCCCCGGCGGTCTCGGCGACCATGACGTGCAGCAGAGCGCGAAAGTCAGTGGGCCGCAAGCCATTTACGACAGCGAAAACTCGGCCGATCTGTTCGGATTCGGCCGTCAATACCCGCAGATCGGCCGAGATCTGCGACGCAAGGGCGGCTCGGCCGCCTGCCGTCTCACCAGAGCCCATGACACTTTGCAGCATATCCGCATTTTGGCTATTACTTCAGTTGATTAATACTTAAATTACTGAAAGAATTGGATCGGAGAGTGGAAAGGATACCAGGTGAATAAGCAGACACTGGCCGCAACGACGCTTGCTGTCGGAGCGGCTGCAGGCATTGGAAGCGTAGCCAGCAGGCCGCGGGTAACCCGGTGGTACTCGCGGCTGCGCAGGCCCGGCTATGTCCCACCGAACGGGGTGTTTCCGGTTGCCTGGACCTCGCTGTACACCGACATCGCGGTCACCTCCGCTACGGCGATCGACCGGCTGCGCGCAGCGGGGCGTCAGGACGAGGCGCGCAACTACGTCGTCGCGTTGGCCGTCAACCTGATCCTCAACGCGGGATGGAGTTGGCTGTTCTTCAAGTACCACAGGCTCGGCGCTTCGGCGGTTGGCGCGGCGGTGCTGGCAGCCAGCAGCGCCGACCTGACCAGGCGGACCGCCGCGGCCGATCCGCGTGCCGGCGCCGCGCTGTTGCCGTATCCGCTGTGGTGTGCCTTTGCCACTGCAATGTCGGGCCATATCTGGGTACTCAATCGACGATGAGACAGGTAGCCCGCTGATGCCCGCGTTGTTGTGGTTCCGCCGCGACCTGAGGCTGCGTGATCTCCCTCCGCTGCTGAGGGCCGCGGCCGACAGCGAGGAGGTGCTCGCCTGCTTTGTGCTCGATCCGCGCCTGGAGGCGTCGTCGGGCGGCCGGCGCATGCAGTTTCTGTGCGACTCGCTGCGGCAGCTGCACGAAGACCTGGATGGGCGACTGCTGGTGACCCGGGGACGGCCTGAAGAGCGAATTCCTGCCATCGCCAAGGAGGTCGACGCGCCGTCGGTGCATGTCTCGGAGGACTTCGCGCCGTATGGCCGGCAACGCGACGATCGGGTGCGCTCGGCGTTGGGCGACGTGCCGCTGGTGGCGACGGGATCGCCGTATGTGGTGTCGCCGGGCCGCGTCACCAAGGACAACGGCGAGCCGTACAAGGTGTTCACCCCGTTCTTCGGCCGATGGCGCGAATTGGGGTGGCGGAAACCTGCTCGAACCGGCCCCAAATCAGCGCGCTGGGTCGATCCCGCGCAGCTGGGAAAGCGGGCGAAATCAGTCGAGATACCCGATCCGGGCGTCGAGCTTGACCTGCCCGCAGGCGAGGCGGCCGCGCGGCGGCAATGGAAAGCATTTGTTCACGACGGCCTGGACCGCTACTCCGACGACCGAGACCGGCCCGACCGAGAGGCCACCAGCCGGATGTCGGCGCACCTGAAGTTCGGCACGATCCACCCGCGGACGATGGTGGCCGACTTGGACCAGCGTCGCGCTGGCGCGCGAGCATGCTTGCGGCAGTTGGCATTTCGCGACTTCTACGCTGCGGTTCTGCATCACTGGCCGGATAGCGCCTGGTGGAACTGGAACCGCGACTTCGACGCCATCCAGACCGACACCAGCGCGGACGCCAAGCGGCGCTTGCAGGCGTGGAAAGCCGGCGAAACCGGTTTCCCGATCGTCGACGCCGGCATGCGCCAGCTACACGAGACCGGTTTCATGCACAACCGGGTGCGGATGGTCGTTGCGTCGTTTCTGGTCAAAGACCTGCACCTGCCCTGGCAGTGGGGGGCCCGCTGGTTCCTCGATCAGCTGGTTGACGGCGACATGGCCAACAACCCGCACGGCTGGCAGTGGTGCGCGGGCTGCGGCACCGACGCGGCGCCGTACTTTCGGGTGTTTAACCCGGCTACACAGGCCGAGAAGTTCGATCCCTCAGGCGATTACATTCGTCGCTGGGTGCCCGAGCTTGCCCAGGTCGACGATGTCCGTCTGACCAAGGGCGACCGGCCTCCTGGGTATCCCGAGCCGATCGTCGATCATGGCGCGGAACGCAGCGAGGCGCTACGCCGCTACCAAGAGATCAGGTGAGAAGCCTCAGCGGGTCGCCTTTTTGCGTTCGATGTCGGCTAGGGACGCAGCCAATTCGGCGCGCTGCGCGGCCGACGTCTCCCAGGACAGCTTCCGGTTTTTGACCACCTTGGCCGGTGCCCCGACCGCGATCGAATAGTCCGGGATAACCCCGCGGACCACTGCGTGCGATCCCAGCACGCAGCCCCGTCCGATCGTAGTGCCCCGCAGCACCGTCGCCTTCACGCCGACCCAGGTGTCCGGCCCGATCCGAACCGGGGACTTGATGATGCCCTGATCCTTGATCGGCAAATTGATGTCGTCCATTCGGTGGTCGAAATCACAGACGTAGCACCAGTCGGCCATCAGCGCCGAATCCCCGAGCTCGATGTCGAGATAGCAGTTGATCACGTTGTCCCGGCCCAGCACCACCTTGTCGCCGAACCGCAGCGAGCCCTCGTGTGCGCGGATGGTGTTCTTGTCCCCGATGTGCACCCAGCGGCCGATCTCCAGCTGCGCCAGTTCGGGTGTGCAGTGGATCTCGACGCCCTTGCCGAGAAACACCATCCCGCGGGTGATGATGTGCGGGTTGGCCAGCTTGAACTTCAGCAGCCGCCAGTAGCGCACCAAATACCAGTGGGTCCACGCGCGGTTGGCCAGCACCCATTTCAGCGAGGCCAGCGTCAGGAACTTGGCCTGGCGTGGGTCACGGAGCATCGATCCCCGCCAGCGGCGATGCAGAGGTGCCCCCCACATTGTCGTCATGGCCGGAAACTCTAGCGCCAGCCGCGCAACGACAAGCTGAGGAGGCGGGCAATCAGACTCACGCGAGGCGGCACAAGTTACCCTCGGCTGTACTCGATCACAGCTCATGCTCCGCAGATAACAGGCCGGCACCCGCTGTGCCATCCGCGTTCCGGGAAGGATGTGGAACCCACACCGTGTTCTGGCCAGGCCCTCGACGTGCACTACGGCGTTGGTCATGCGCGGTGTCGGCGGTCGTTCTGGCGGCCATCCTGGCCGGCTGCGGCAACACCGACTCGTGGGTCGATACCGTGCCCGCCGAGGGCTGGCCCGCGCAATACGGCGACGCCGCCAACAGCAGCTACACGACGACCTCCGGGGCTACCAGCCTGACCCTGCGCTGGACCCGCTCGGTCAAGGGTTCGCTGGCGTCCGCACCGGCGCTGAGCTCCCGCAACTGGATGGTACTGAACGCTCAAACCCCGGGCGGCTGCTCGCTGATGGAGTGGGAGAACGACGACAACGGCAGGCAACGCTGGTGCACTCGGCTCTTCCAAGGCGGCGGAATCTCCGGCCCATTGTTCGACGGCTTCGACAACCTCTACGTCGGCCAGCCCGGGGCGATGGTGTCCTTTCCCCCCACCCAGTGGATCCGTTGGCGCCGACCGGTAATCGGAATGCCTTCCACCCCAAGGTTTCTCGGACACAGTCAACTGCTCGTCGTCACACACCTGGGGCAGGTGCAGGTTTTCGACGCTCACCGCGGCACCGTGGTCGGCAATTCCGTGGATCTGGTGGACAACGTCGACCCGGCCGATTTCACCCGCGGGCTCTCCGATTGCGGACCGGCCCGGGCAGGCTGCCCGGTCGCCGCGGCGCCGGCATTCGCGGCGGCGAACGGGATGGTGGTCGTGGGCCTGTGGCAGCCGGGTGCCCCTGCGGCCGCGCTGACCGCGTTGAAGTATCACCCCGGTCAGAGCCCGCTGCTCACCCGGGAATGGGCCAGCGACGCGGTCAGCGCCGGTGTGCTGGCCAGCCCGGTGCTGTCCAAGGACGGCTCCACGATTTACGTCAACGGCCGCGACGAGCGGTTGTGGGCGCTGCATGCCGCCGACGGCAAGCCGAAATGGTCGGTGCCGCTGGCGTTCCTCGCGCAGACGCCGCCGTCGGTGACGCCGAATGGGTTGATCGTGTCGGGCGGCGGCCCGGACACCCGACTGGTCGCCTTCAAGGACGCCGGCGACCACGCCCAGCAGGTCTGGCGCCGCAACGACGTCAGCCCGCTGTCGACGTCGAGCCTGGCCGGTCCGGGCGTCGGCTATGTAGTGGTGACCGGCGGGCCGGGCAGGGGGGCACGGGGGATGTCGCTGCTGGTCTTCGATCCGGGCAGCGGCCGCACGCTTAGCAACTATTCGCTGCCCGAGGCGACGGGATACCCGGTCGGGGTCTCGATCGGCCACGACCGCCGGGTGGTCACCGCCACCAGCGACGGCCAGGTGTACAGCTTCGGGCCGAACTGACTGGTCAAGCGGTATCGCCTCGGCAAGGATGGTGTGCGTGTCGACTGACCCGGCCGTGCAGCACCCGTCGGCGCAGAACAGTGGTCGTCAGCTCGCCGATGTCCTTGGAACGATCGTCTTGCTGGTTGCGCACTTTCTCCTCTTCGGCGCGACGATCGTGCTGCTGGGACTTCTGGTGATGATGACCGATCCCTGCGGCTACCAGAAGTGTGGCGACCCGGCCTGGCTGGATCGGGCGATGAATCTGAACCTATGGGCCGGCGGCGCGATCTTGTTTGCCGACGTGCCGTCACGCTGATTCGACTCGTCCGCCAGCGGGTCGCGTGGGTCGTGCCGCTCATCGGCTGCGTCGCTCAGCTGGCAGTGGCCTTCGGCGCTGCGGCGATGGAATCGCTGGCCGGCCCGGTCTGGGGCGTTGTCGTTGGACGCAACGCTACTGTCACAACAGTCACACAAGTCTCTGCGGGTTGCGGTGCCGCGTTGACTCCGCGTTGACTCATCAAATATGCCCGCGTAGCTCCTTCGTTGCCTCATGTGTGAATGCCCGCGTACGGCGTGTCGTTGGGGGCCTGTGGGGTGGGGCTGGGCTACCGCCGGATGA
>NZ_JBKQTQ010000324.1:0-6080 GCF_052143115.1 Mycobacterium sp. | reverse complement strand
CCGAGTACCTAAACAACACCGAAGTGCTGATCTGGACACCGGGGCGTTCGTCGGGACGGCCGCTGGCGTTTCAACCGCTACCCGATTTTCCCAGCGTCGTCGATGATGACGACGAGTTCAATGACGCCGTCGAGTCGGCTGCCTCCGCGCTCGAGCCTCGGGCATCGATATCCGGCCAAACTCCAAAAGCGAACCGGGCCCGAGCGGTGCTGCGCAACTCGTTGCAGCAGTACGGGCGGGAGCCCTCTCCGACGCTCTCTGGATTCGTCGACATGCTCAGCGACCTGCCCGACGACATAAGTGACCTGGCCGACGCGCACAAGATCGCAGCCAACATCGCTGAGGATCTCCGAGCGGCCAAGACTAATGACCGACTCTTCGGTGGTACGGGGACGCCCCTCGACCCCGGCGTGCTGCTCACCCCATCTGATGGCTACCGCGCTCGAGTCTCGGTGATCAGCATGATCGGACTGTCTTCAGAGGAGCAGCGACAGAGCTTCGTCAACCAACTGCAAATGGCGCTATTCGCTTGGATCAAACGCAATCCGGCCAGCGACCGTCCCCTTCGCGGACTGCTGGTCATGGACGAAGCGCAGACCTTGGCCCCTGCACAGAAATTCACTGCCTGCACACGCAGCACGTTGGCCCTGTCGTCGCAGGCCCGCAAGTACGGTCTAGGGCTGATCTTTGCAACTCAACAACCCAAGGCACTGCATAACCACATCCCGGGCAACGCGGCCACCCAGTTCTACGGACTTCTCAATGCGCCGGCGCACATCTCCGCCGCCCAGGAGATGGCCCGTGCGAAGGGCGGCGTGATGCCCGACATAAGCAGGCTGCGGGCTGGCAATTTCTACGTCGCCATTGAAGGTGAAGCGTTCCGCCGCATCGTCGCGCCGTGGTGCTTGACCTATCACCCGGCCAGCCCGCCGTCGGCCGAGGACGTGCTCGAGCTCGCGCGGCGCACGGCGTAACTCGTCGTTGTCGGTGTCGGCCATGACCATCGGACGGTATCGGCGGCCGGGTCCGCGCCGTCGCGCCGCCACGCCGGACCGTCCGCAGATCGTCCGCAGCAGAATTTCGGGCATCTTCCGGCGATCAACGCGCCCAACAGTCTGACCAGGGAGTCTATCGAATAGCCAACACAGTTTTCGGGTACCAACGCCCAGGATGATGTTGAAGGTGATCATCGCCAAGTCGCTTGGTTTGTGACGGCACCGACGGGCGTGGCAAAAAATCGTCAGTTGCGACCCTTGTCACCGTCGCCCAACCAACCTACTGTGTGTTCACTAGGTTGGTTGGACGAAGGAGTCCG
Source organism: Mycobacterium sp. (assembly GCF_052143115.1). Taxonomy (GTDB): domain Bacteria; phylum Actinomycetota; class Actinomycetes; order Mycobacteriales; family Mycobacteriaceae; genus Mycobacterium. Next base: position 4,765 of record NZ_JBKQTQ010000324.1, on the reverse strand, counting down.
GTGCCCGATACACGGCCGTACGACTCCCTGCGGGCCAAAGGCGAAGACCGCAAGCAACGGATCCTGGCCGTTGCGCAGCGGCTGCTGACCCGTAACGGGTGGCGCAACACGACCCTTGCCCAGATCGCCGGCGAAGCCGGCGTCAGCCCCGCCGGCCTGTTGCATCACTTCGAATCCAAGGAACAGCTGCTGCACGCGGTGCTCGACGTCCGCGACGCCGACGACGACGCGCATGCGGACCGGGCGGGCGACCTGATCTCGGAAATCGCCGCGGTCGCCGATCGGTTTCACCGATCACCGGAACTGGTGGGCACGTTCACCGTGCTGCTGGCGGAGAACATCGACCCCGACGCCCCGCTGCACGATCGCTTGTTCGCCAGATATCAGGACGCGATCGACATCGTCACCGAGCTCATCCGGCGCGGTCAGCGGGCCGGCCAATTTCGGATGGATATGGATGTCACGGTCAAGGCGGTGCAAATCCTCGCCTTCATCACAGGAATGGAGACCACATGGTTGCTCAATCCTTCGATACCACTGACCGAGGTCTTCAAGGAGTACTCGGAGTCGTTGGCTCGGGACATGGCACCGCCGAGCCCGGCGTGAGATACCGGCTGGATGTGGTCGCCGCGGACGTCGCCGACGTGGTGAAGTTCGCCGGCGGTTGGCTCTTCGACCGGGCGATGGCCGGATGGGATGTCACCGTGCTGGTCGCCGACCATCCTGACGAGCGACCGCTGCAGATCCTCGGCGTCCAGATCGTCGACCTCGAGTACGCACTCGCGACGGCGGGGCACCGGCCGCCTCCCCAGACGCTGGCGGCTGCGGCGGACCTTTTCGGCTGCGATTCCCGCGTCCGGCAGGGTGTCGTGCAGGCGCTCGACCAGGGCGTCACCGAAGTCACCTTGTGGGGTGAGACGTGGCCGGCCGAGCTGGACGACAGCGTCGGCCTGGTCGAGCACCGGCTGAGCGCCGCAGCCCAGGCGTTCAAAGCCCAGGCCCTGGCGGCCGCGGCGATGCCGCAGGCCTCGATTGGGCTGGTCGAGACGTTCCGCAGCCGGGTGATGGCCTTCCCGTCGGTCGAGGCTGATCTCATTCCGGCCAGCTAACTCGCGGTCGGCGCGCTCGAACCCCCGCACGTTCATGCTGCGTTGACGTCGCGGCATGCTCTGTGGAAATCTGATACTCAAAGCTGAGAGGGACGTTCTCACGGCGGAGATTGTCGAACGGAGGAGCAGATGGTGAACGAATTCACCGAAATGGATTTCTTCCGCGGCAGCGAGCTCATCGCGGACCCATACCCCTACTACGAGGCGCTGCGGCAGCAATGCCCGGTCACCCGGGAGACGCACCACGACGTCACCATGGTGACGGGCTGGGAGGAAGCCTGCGCGGTCCTCAACGACGCCGAAACGTGGTCCTCGTGCGTCTCGGTGACCGGCCCGTTTCCCGGCTTTCCGGTATCCCTCGAGGGTCTGGGGGGAAGTGACATCACCGAACTGATCGAGCAACACCGTGACGAGCTTCCGTTCAGCGACCAGCTGCCTACGCTTGATCCACCCACCCACACCAACCACCGCTCCCTGCTGATGCGGCTGATCACCCCGAAGCGTCTCAAGGAGAACGAGGACGCCATGTGGGTGCTTGCCGACCAAGTGCTCGACGGATTCCTGGCGCCAGGGCACGGCGAGTTCATCAAGGGCTTCGCGAGCCCGTTCACCCTGCTGGTTATCGCTGACCTGCTCGGCGTGCCCTTGGAGGATCGCGACAAGTTCGTCAAAGGCATCCGCGAGCACTCGGGTGGCGGCGTCGGCGGCACCGGCAAGGAATCGTTGGCCCACAGCCCGCTGGAATTCCTCTACGGCCTCTTCTCCGACTATGTCCGGGACCGTCGTCGTGAGCCGCGCGACGACGTGCTGACCGGCCTGGCGACCGCCACCTACCCCGACGGCTCGACTCCCGAGGTCGAAGACGTGGCCCGCGTTGCCGCCAACGTCTTCTCGGCGGGTCAGGAAACCACCGTGCGCCTGCTGGGCGCATCGTTACAGACCTTGGGCGAGCGCCCCGATATCCAGGCGCAGCTGCGCAAAGATCGCAGTCTGATACCCAACTTCATCGAAGAGGCGCTGCGCATCGAAAGTCCGGTCAAGGGCGACTTCCGAATGAACCGGGTGCCCGTCAATGTCGGTGGAGTCGACTTACCTGCGGGCACCACGGTGATGGTTGTGCAGGCCGCCGCCAACCGCGATCCGCGCCGGTTCGAAGACCCCACCACCTTCGATCCGGCGAGAAAGAATGCCCGCCAGCACATCTCGTTCGGGCGAGGCATCCACAGCTGCCCTGGTGCGCCTCTGGCCCGCGCCGAAACGCGGGTGGCTATTGAGCGGCTGCTGGACCGCACATCGGACATCCGGATCAACGAGCGAGTTCACGGACCGGCGAATGACCGTCGCTACCAATACGTTCCGACCTACATCCTGCGCGGCCTGACCGAGCTACACCTGGAATTCGCACCGGCATGAAAGTCTGGGTCGACGACCAGCGCTGTCGCGGTCATGGCGTGTGCGTCACGCTCTGTCCGGATGTATTCGACTTAACCGATGATGGCTACGCGGAGGCGATAGGGTCCGATGTCCCAACGGAATTCGAGGCGGCCACCCGGGAGGCCATCGACTGCTGCCCCGAACAGGCCATCGCTGAGCGATGACCAGAAGCGCACTCGGATAAGGAGATTCGCCGCACTATGCCAAAGGGATACGTCATCCTCACCGAGGCCGTCAAGGATACGGAGGGCATGAAGGCCTATGGCCAAGCCGCCGGAGCAGCGATGGGCGGGGTCAACATTCTCGCGGTGGATGCCGCGCCCAAAGTCGTCGAAGGCACCTGGCACGGCAACCAGACTGTCGTGCTGGAATTCGAATCGGTTGACGCGGCCCGCGCGTGGTACGAGTCGGAGGCCTATCAGAAGGCAGCGAAACTGCGCCAAGCCGCCGCCGACTGTAACGTCGTGATCCTATCCGGATTTGGCTGAGTCGCAGCAGCTTTCCTAGAAGCAGCCAGACGCTGTCATGCTTGTGGCTTCTGGCTCGCGGCCTTCTCGCTGACCGCGACCACCGCGGTACCGTGCGCGGGTTCGATCTCGACTTCCAGGACCGTCGCAACACGGCCGAACGACCAATAGAATCCGACGACCTGCAGAACCTCGACGATCTCGCGATTGCTCAGGATCTTGCGCACCGCGGCGAAGGTGTTGTAGTCGACGGTCGGGCTGCGCACGACCCGCCGCGACGAACTTCGTGATCACCTGATCGTCGGCTGAGAGCAGCGACGAATCAAAGTCCTGTTTGTGGATTGCTTCGCGGATCCGTGGGTCCACACCCATGGCCTCCGAAATCGGCACGTGCTGAACGAACTCATACTCGGCGCTGGCGACGGCCGCCGTCGTCAGGATGACCAGCTCACGCGAGCGGGGCGGCAATTCGAGTGCGGTGTGCTGCGCCTCTCCCTGGCGGATGAATGACTCGATGGTGGACTCCGAACACGACATCATGTCGAACTTCAGATGCTCGGGGACCTGCGCAAGAAAGTCCTGCAACTCCTGGGGAAACGTCTTTCGGTCGGGGTACGGAAGTCGGGCCACGCTTCTTCTTCTCTCGTCTCGGGCGGGTGTTGTGGGGTCGAAATACGGTGGTGGCCCCGTCGCAGCGGATGGGTTTAACGCGTCGGCGCAACGACGGGTGTGGTGAGGGTTCCGTGTGCCAGGTATTCATCCAGATTGCGCAGGGTCAGCGCGGTCATCGCCGCGCGCGCGTGTGCCGTCGCGGTGCCCACATGAGGCAGCACGACGACGTTATCCATCTCGCGCAGTTGTTGCGGCACATCCGGTTCGTGGGCGACCACGTCGAGCCCGGCACCGGCGAGCCGTCCCTCGGCCAACAGCTCCACCAGAGCCCCCTCGTCGACGACGCTGCCTCGGGCGATGTTAATCAGATAACCGTCGGGGCCAAGGGCTTCCAACACGTCGCGGCTCACCAGGGGCGGGGCGTCCTTCCCGCCGGTGGTCGCCACCACCAGCACCTCGACGGATTTCGCCAGGTCCACCGCTGACGGCGCGTACCGGTAGCCCGAACCGGGCAGCTCGTGGCGGTTGTGATAGGCGATAACACAGTTGAATCCGATGAGTCGGTGGGCTATCGCTGAACCGATGTGGCCCAGACCCAGGATCCCCACCCGCGATCCGGTCACTTCCTGAGTCAATGGGTATGGCCCCTCGACCGGCCACCGGCCGGCGCGCGCGTAGCGCTCCGCGGCGCCGAAGCCACGCACCGTCATGAGCATCAACCCGACCGCGACATCGGCCACGCTTTCGCTCACCGCGTCGGCTGTGTTGCTGACGCCGATCCCCAGCCGACGCGCGGCGTCGATGTCAATCGTGTCGTAGCCGTCCATGTAATGGATGATCGCGCCCAGGTTGGGCAATGCGCCCATCAGTTCCGCGTCGACCGGGGCTTGGCCGGCATCGACAATCGCTTTGACCGAAGCACCATGCTCGGCAAGGAAATCCTCACGCCCCGCACTGCTCGGCAGCACCAGAGCGTCGTATTTCGCGGTCAGCGCCTCGGCGAGCGGCGGCGGAACTTCACCTACCTGTAGAACAGTCGTGCCCATCACAAACTCCCTTCGTCTGATGGGAAGTGATCACCTCATCGTCGCGGCGACGCCTCTTGCGGTCACTAGTTGTTCCAACAACGCGGGGACGCCAAAA
>NZ_JBKQTQ010000323.1:0-18840 GCF_052143115.1 Mycobacterium sp. | reverse complement strand
ATTTCCGGTCGGGTATTACGACCTTCATCCGGATGTGACGCTGAATTTTCAGCTCAACCGCTTCTGGAACTGGGTTGGCGAACCGCAGATGCTCGATGCGCTGCGGCGGGTCGCGCCCAGCCTGACCAACTACGACGAGTGGATTCGGCAGCTGCTCGCTCTCGGTGAGCGTGCGCTCGGGGAGGGCCGGATGCCGGCGGGCGCCTACCTGATCCGCGCCGCTGAGTTCTTCATGTCGGCGGATGACCCGCGCCGCCGTGGCGCGCGCCAAACCTTCCTGGACACCGTGCTAACGGCGTGCGGTGTGGGCGCCGACCAGCATCACGACGTGGTCTACGGCGGGACAACCCTGTCGGCCTACCGCTTGACCCCGGCTTCGCCGCGCGGGGTCATCGTGGTCTTCGGCGGCTTCGATAGCTACATCGAGGAATGGCTGCCGATGCTGTTGGCGTTGCGCGACGCTGGACTAGACGTCGTGGCGTTCGACGGGCCCGGCCAAGGGGCGGCGTTGGAAGCAGGATTGCCGATGACGGCCGAGTGGCACAAGCCGGTCGGCGCTGTGCTTGACCATTTCGGTGTCGATGATGTGACTTTGATGGGGTTTTCGCTCGGCGGGTGCCTGGTCATACGTGCCGCAGCTTACGAGCCGCGGGTGAGTCGAGTCATCGCCGACGACATTCTCACCGATTTCACCGCCTGCTTCGCCTACCGGTTGGCCGCGCCGCAAAAAGCGCTGGTGGTTAACGCCGGCCGACTGCCCGCGGCCGTGGTGGACAGGTTGATAAACCGCGCCCGCAGCCGGAACTTGTTGGCCGACTGGGGCATCGGAAACGCCGAAACGGTGTTTGGAGTCGACACCCCGGCCCAGGCGCTGGCCGGGGTGCGCGCCATGCGCACCGATGACGTCTCTTCCGGGATCACCCAAGACGTGTTGCTGATGGCCGGAGCCGAAGATCACTACGTGCCCCTCGGTGCACAAATCCAGACCCTGACGAATGCTCGATCGGTGACTGCACGCTTGTTCACCCGCGCCGAGAGCGCTCAAAACCACTGCCAGATAGGGAACTTGGGGCTGTCCTTGCGAGTCATTCTCGGCTGGCTCGACGCCCATACTGGCACTACGGGCTGAACGCCGGACGGTCGGCGATCGACTGGTTTCAACCACCGCCGCATCTAACCAATCTGCAGCAACATCGCACCGGCCGACATGGAGGCCACCTACCGCGCTCAACACCCGAGACCAGCCGCCGGCTGAGTTCTCACATCACGAAGTCTCCGGACTCGCCGGGGCGGTTCACGATAACTGGGACTTGTGGTAATTGACGACTTTGGTGGCTACATGTCAGGCCATTTGGCTTGAACCGGGGCGAGTCAGCCTTTCGCCGGGGCGAGCTTGACCTTCAGATAGTGCGTGATGCCGGCTCGCTGAAAGGTGCGTCGGCGCCGCGGGGTCAGCGTTGGCAAGGCCGCCGCCGCGTCGACTACGTCGGGCTCCACCACCTCGTAGCGGTGTCCCTGGACCGAAATAGTTGCGCGCCCGGCGGCACGCACGTTCTGCAGCCAGTCCGCCCGCGTGCCACAGGGCAGCGGAATGACGAAACCGTCTTCCACCCGTTCCGCCACGACAGGGGTGGTGTACGTCTTGCCCGAGCGTCGACCGGTGTGCGTGATAGCCGCCGCATACCAGTGCTTGCGGCCGGCCAGCCGCATCATGACCGGGTTGAGGACATACCGATTTGAAACACGAACCGCGCCCCGCGGCGGGCGGGGCCAGCTTTCCGGTGCGACCGCCATTTTCTCGCCTTACATCGACGGGGTTTTCGAGGTTTTCGGGGCCGACGCTACAACGCAGGCAAGAGGTTTGGTACCGGCTGAGCGGATCGGTGACCTTGGCCCCCCGGGGGTGGGGACGAATGGCTCTCCCGGGGGCGATAGGTCCTCCGTCTAGCGTCGGTTGTATGAGCTCACAGCGGCGAGCGGTTGGCGCGCGCAGACGGTCGATGAGCCGAGAAGGGTGCTGAAATGCCGGATCGCTTGGATCGCTTAACACGTCTGGGAATCCTTGTCGGTGTCGACGGATCCGCGTGTTCACGTGCGGCGCTGCGGTGGGCCGCTGATGAGGCGGTGATGCGCAACGTCCCGCTCACGCTCGTGCACGTGCTGCACACCCCTGAGGGCTCGTGGTCGTCTTGGGGGCTGTCCACGTCTCCCCTTCCGGCCGATTTCGATCAAAAGCGGAAAGAACAGGCGCTGCAGGTGATGGATGAAGCCGTCACGCTCATCGAAGATGCGGCTGAGCACAGCAGTCCACTAACGATCAACACCGAACTGCTGTTCTCCCCGGTTGTTCCCACCCTGATCGACCTGGCCGACGAAGCCCAGATGATCGTCGTCGGAAGCCGCGGGCACAACGCATTACAGCGCGGATTGCTCGGATCGGTCAGCACCGGACTCATCCATCACGCCCGCTGCCCGGTCGCCGTCATCCACGACGACACCGATGAGCCGGCGCCGCCGCAGGGTCCGGTGGTGGTGGGCATCGACGGCTCGCCGGCATCGGAGTTGGCCACCGCCATCGCTTTCGAGGAAGCGTCGTGGCGCGGGGTCTATCTGGTGGTGCTGCACGTCTGGAGCGATGCCGATGGACCGGACGTGCCCGACGCCGACTGGTACGAGCGTCGCGCGGCCGCCCAGAAAACACTGGCCGAGCGGCTCGCGGGATGGCGGGAACATTACCCCGACGTGTCCGTACGCCCCAATATCGCCTTCAGTAACCCCGCGCGCCGTCTGATGAACCGCGCGGAGGGGGCCCAGCTCGTGGTCGTCGGCAGTCGCGGCCGCGGTGGGTTCCCCGGCATGCTGCTGGGTTCGGTGAGCAGCGCGGTCGTGCACGCGGTCCGCGCGCCGATTATCGTTGCGCGCCAAAGCTGATTACGCGCATGCGATGTCCCGGATCGATGTGCGTTCGGGCTGGTGCGCATTCGGCAACCGGGTGGCCGACTACCGGCGATGGGCGCGGGGGTCGCCCGGATAACGTCTCATCGGTCCGCACAGCTACTCGATCAAGGTTCACCCTGAATGCTCGGTGCTTGTGGTGCGCTCTTAACTTGTCGGTTCGCGTCGCCGTCGATGTCCACGACGTAATGTTCGAGCGGGGCCTGGACGCGACTTTTGATGCCGCGCAGCATTCCCCGCGTCATCAACGCCGTAATCGGCCCGGCGAGCTCGATTTCCACCAGGTCGCGACGGCGACGTACCCGCGTGCGACGGCGCACCAGCAGCCGGCAGCGGTCCTCTCCGCATGGAGCGATGTGAAACGACCACACCGCATCCCCGCTCGACAGCAGAGGGCTGCCCCTCAGCACGAGCAACCTCTCGGGTTCCACTTCCGCCACGGTCATCGTCACACCGGCACGAAGGCCCATCCAGCCCGTCGGCACCAGTCGCACCGAGTCGCCCGGCGCAAGCCGCGCCCATGCGGGATGCATGCCATCGGCGTTGCGGATGTGCAATCCGACGAGGTTTTCCAGCAGGTTGTAGCTATAGAGCCCGCCCCGGTCCTGCCCGAGTTGCAGCAGCCACGGCCACACCCGAGCCGCCGGCGCGTTGATCCATTCGGCCTCGGTGGTTTGCACCGCCGGTTCCTCGATCAGCTCATCGCCGGGCAACACCATCTGGGTTTCTTCTTTGGTTGCGCCCCAGTTGCGGAAATATTGCCTGCCCGCATACAACACTACGCCGGCCAGTGCTAATCGTCCTACGCTGCTCATGGCGCCAGCGTGCAACGCGCGAAATCCGGGCGGCTAGGGCCTGTGGTCCCTCACTCTACGGTCATTGGTCGTATAGACGTATAGAACTGTGCATAGAACTACGCATAGAAGGAGTCGAGGAGCTCCTTGTTCCGCTCGGCCACCACCGCGCGCTTATCGCTTCGCGGAATGCGGCGTGCGCAGGTGTCGCTTGCCAGGGTCACTCCTGCACCATGGCCCTTGCGTACGCCGTTGACGCGTGCGCGGTAGGGAAGGAGGCGGGAGTCACGGGACGGCCATCCCACGGAGGTCGTTGAGAGCCACCATCACGCCGCCGCCCCTGGCTCCTTCCGGATCTGGCTGACCGACGACAGAGAGATGCTGCTCCGGTCGAGCGCCGGTGAGTGACCATTCGGCGGCTGGTTCCTTAGCCCGATTCCCGGCGTGGGTTCCCAGCTAAACAGGCTGCACCGGGACGGTCTCGGAAACGTGGATCGAGCTTCGGTCTGTGTCCTCGTTACGACTGGCGAGAACCACCTCCGCCAATCCTGACTGATCGCCGAAGACTGTCGAACGACACAACGCCCAGTTGACTAACCCGCTAACCTCAGGCCACCGTCAGTAGACGGCCCACGACCGGGCAGCTCGGTCCCATGCTTGTGGGCCCTTCATCGTGGCAAGCGACAGTGTGTTGACCGCGTCAACACCGTTCAGTGTCTTCCCACGTCGCTTCGCGCACTTTCGAGTACTTTGGATTGCGCGAAACCACCGCTGAACTGCGAAGATCCGCCTCAGACTGACGGGTTCGATTCCCGGCAGCTCCACAGAGAAGATGCAGGATGACGAGGACGACTGACCGATCAGGTCGACGGCCGGACGACCGTCGCCCGAATCTAAAGACCCTGGTAGCGTGCGCGATCGCGCAGTGATAGTCGCAAGGGGACAAAGACCCCGAAGGAGGACAGGGAGAGAGGGAGCAGCGATGGATGGGGAGTGGTGGCGCGCGCTTGAAGCCCCGGTGGTCAGATGGATCATCATCGCGTTCGTGGTGATGGCGTTCGTCGCGTTCTACGTAGCGCCAGAGGACCGCCGTAAGGAGTTCTTCGTCGTCACCCTGTTAACCAGCCCGCTCGGACTTGTGGGCGCTGCAGTCTCCCAGCCGCGCGCCGCGACCAGGTAAAGGCCGGCGCGGCCATGAGCGATTTCTTGTTCGGTAATACTGCACGCCGGTTCCGCCAACGGCGGCAGGGGCGTGGATCCGACAAGGAGCGAGGTGCTGGCGGCGGATCCGCTAAGCAGTAACCGATCAACAGGTTCTCGGAAGGTGTCGGCTCGGCGCTTAAGGATTTCCTGGCGAAGTTTTCAGCCCGACCCCACTGGGAGAGTCACACCATGCTCACCGCAACAGGCCGTCGAAGACAACTGGCCAACCCGGGCCAACCTAGGTGATGACGCACAGCGCTAGAAAGATGGATACGACATTTCGGGCGGAATCCGCGCGCCAGCCTTAATCAAGTGGTCGTGCGACTCGAATCACCCTGTGCAGGTCGGTGTTTCGCTCTCATGCGTACAACGGTGTCGGTAGCAACGGATAGCAACTCGGATAGCAACGACATCTAATTCGTAGGTGTTCTGGACCGTCCGCAGACAGACGCAAATGTGCGCTGGTCTGCACAGATAGGACATCCACGGATGCCCACGGACGCCGAAAACGACACTGGGGGTCAAGTGGTCGCAGGTTCAAATCCTGTCAGCCCGACCCAAGAAAATGGTGTCTGACCTGCGGTAATGAGCGTCGAAGCGCTTCACCTAGATCTAATCATGCGACTGTTAGGGACTGTTGGGGACCACGCACGCCGCTGCGAGCACCTCGGAGCGCACTTGTCCGCTGGTCAAGTGGTCGCAGGTTCGGAACGATGCCGGGCGCAGCTCTACGGCGTGCTGTCGAGCACGGCTGTGAGGTAGAGAAACGTCGGCACGCAGTCGGTGTCCCACCAGGTAAAAGGGTTCGGGATTGTCAACGCGAGGAACGCCGCGCTGGGCGGGGTAACGACCTCCCATTCCAACTTGTTTGGCCATGGCGACGTTAACGCGGTCTTCGGGCTTTAATTCGGTGGTCGAGGCTGTCGTCGTCGATGTCGATTCTTACCCAGGCGATGTCGCCGGTGAAATGGTTGTCGGTGGGTCCGTAATCGGGGGATGTCGGATCCGTTCGCAGCCAACGTTTGTGGGGCTCGCCGGCGGGTACTGTTACTGACCGTGGCAGGCGGCGAACCGGGGAGTCAACCGATGCGGGAAGCGGGGACCCAGGAGCTCGGGGGCCTGACTGCTCCGCTGGTCGACCTCATTCGTCTCACGAGCACCGCGATGAGCCACGCGACGGCCGCCCTGTTCAGCATTGATCCTGCCGCGGCCGAGAGCATCGCTGCCGCCTATGAGACGGTGTCCGCGCTGCGTCGTGAGCTCGAGGACCATGCGGCGGTGCTCTTGGCACTTCGTGCCCAGTCGAGGGTGCCGGAGCTGCCGGTAACCATCGCGGCTGTCCACGTTAACGCCGAAGCCGAGCGCATGGGGCAACTGGCGCGCGAGGTCGCCGATATCGCCCGGACCCGGCGTGCCTGGGCGTCGATACCGGCTCCACTTCTGGGTGTGCTTCGTGAGCTGAGCGAGGGTTGCCTCGACACAGCTGCAAAGGCAGCCGATGTCGTGGAGTCGCACACGACGATCGGTGTGGCGGAGCTGACCCGGGGTGACGACAACATGAATCGGTTGCGGCACCTGCTGTATCAGCAGCTGTTGTCCAACTCCGGCGTGATCGACGTCGACGCGGCGATCGACCTCACGTTGGCCGCGCGCTGCTACGAACGTTTCGCGGAGCATGCAAAAGCGGTCGCGCATCGTGGTGCGTTGCTCGCCGTGGGGGCGCCAAGGGGCTGAGGGCAGTACGGCGACCGCGGTCTCGGCGAGGATCGAGTTACCCGACGGCGCCGTTCGGGCACGTGGCGGGTCGTGATGAACGCATCGGCGGCCGGGCGGTTCACCTGCTCGCCGATAGAGTTAGTGCGCGACGAAAGGGAGTCCTGGTGGCTGGTGCGGGGTGGCAGTTTTGGGTTGACCGGGGCGGTACGTTCACCGACATCGTGGCACGCCGGCCGGACGGGCGCCTGCTGACGCACAAGCTGCTGTCGGAGAACCCTGCGCGGTACCGCGACGCGGCGGTTGCCGGGATCGGTGCGCTGCTCGGGACCGCCGAAGGTGTGCCCGTGCCGGTCGCGCAAGTGGAGGCGGTGCGGATGGGCACCACCGTGGCGACAAATGCGCTGCTGGAGCGCAAGGGAGAGCGCACGCTGCTGGTGATCACCCGCGGTTTCGGCGACGCGCTGCGCATTGCCTACCAGAATCGCCCCCGCATTTTCGACCGGCACATTGTGCTGCCGGAGATGCTGTACGAGCGGGTCGTCGAGGTCGACGAGCGGATCGCGGCCAAGGGCACGGTGCTGCGCGCGCCGGATCTCGAGCTGCTGGGCGAGCAGCTGCGGCAGGCCTACGCCGACGGGATCCGCTCGGTCGCGGTGGTGTGCCTGCACAGTTACCTGTACCCGGTGCACGAGCGGGAGATCGGCAAGCTGGCCGAGCAGGTCGGCTTCGTTCAGATCTCGCTGTCATCCGAAGTCAGCCCGCTGATGAAACTGGTCCCGCGGGGGGACACCACCGTGGTCGACGCCTACCTGTCCCCGGTGCTGCGCCGCTATGTGAACCAGGTGTCAGACCAGATGCGTGGCGTGCGGTTGATGTTCATGCAGTCCAATGGTGGGCTGGCCGAGGCAGGGCATTTCCGCGGCAAGGACGCGATCTTGTCGGGTCCCGCTGGGGGCATCGTCGGCATGGTGCGGATGTCGGCACTGGCCGGGTTTGACCATGTCATCGGCTTCGACATGGGCGGCACCTCCACTGACGTATCGCACTATGCCGGTGAGTACGAGCGTGTGTTCAACACCCAGGTGGCCGGGGTCCGGCTGCGCGCTCCGATGCTGGACATCCATACGGTGGCCGCGGGCGGTGGGTCGATCCTGCATTTCGACGGCACCCGCTATCGGGTCGGCCCGGACTCGGCCGGCGCCGACCCGGGCCCGGCCTGCTACCGCGGCGACGGTCCGCTCACCGTCACCGATGCAAACGTCATGCTCGGCTGCATCCAGCCCGCGCACTTCCCGGCCGTGTTCGGTCCCGGCGGCGAGCAGCCGCTGGATGACGAGATCGTGCGGCGCCGCTTCACCGAGCTGGCCGCCGCCATCCGGACGGCCACCGGTGTTGAGCGGTCGCCCGAGCAGGTCGCCGAGGGGTTCCTGCGGATCGCGGTGGCGAACATGGCCAACGCGGTCAAGAAGATCTCCGTCCAAAAGGGACACGACGTGACCCGGTACGTGCTGACCACGTTCGGCGGCGCCGGCGGGCAGCACGCGTGTGCGGTCGCGGATGCGCTCGGTATCCGCACCGTGCTCGTCCCGCCGATGGCTGGCGTGCTCTCTGCGCTTGGGATCGGCCTGGCCGACACCACCGCGATGCGGGAGCAGTCGGTGGAGATCCGGCTTGAGACCGCCACCCTGGAGAGGTTGGCCACGCTCGCGGACTCCCTCGAGCAGTCCGCGCGTACCGAGCTGCTTGACGAGGGCATCCCGGCCGAGCGGATCCGGGTGGTTCGCCGGGTGCACCTGCGCTACGACGGAACCGATACCGCGGTCCCGGTTGAACTCGGTGGGCTTGAGGCCATGACCACAGCGTTCGAAGCCACCCACCGTGCGATGTACTCATTTTTGATGGACCGTCCGCTGATCGCCGGAGCGATCTCGGTGGAGGCGACCGGGCTCACCGAGCAACCCGATCTGTCCTACCTGGGTGATCAGGTCGCCGACAGCGCCGGCTCGCTCGAAACCGTCCGGGTCTACTCGGGCGGATTGTGGCGCGAAGCCCCCCTGCGTCACCGGGAGCGGATGCGGCCAGGGGAGACTATGACCGGCCCGGCGATCATCGCCGAGGCCAACGCCACCACCGTCGTCGACAATGGCTGGCAGGCGACGATGACCCGGTCCGGGCATCTGCTCGCCGAGCGGGTGGTAGCCCCCGTGCAGCCCGATGCGGGCACCGAGGCCGATCCGGTGCTCCTGGAGATCTTCAACAACCTGTTCATGTCGATCGCCGAGCAGATGGGCTTCCGGCTGGAGGCGACTGCCCAGTCGGTGAATATCCGTGAGCGGCTGGACTTCTCGTGCGCGCTGTTCGATCCGCACGGCGACCTGGTCGCCAATGCACCGCACATTCCGGTACATCTCGGCTCGATGGGCGCCACCGTCAGGGAAGTCATCCGCCGCCGGGTCGGCGTAATGAGGCCCGGTGACGTGTACGCGGTCAACGACCCTTACCACGGCGGTACCCACCTGCCGGATATCACCGTGGTGACCCCGGTCTTCGACGCTGCGGGCGAGCACGTCCTGTTCTTTGTCGCTTCACGCGGGCACCATGCCGAAATCGGCGGGATCACCCCCGGCTCCATGCCCGCGAACAGCCACGAAATTCACCAAGAAGGCGTGCTGTTCGACAACTGGCTGCTGGCAGAAAACGGACAGTTCGGCGAAACGGCGACCCGGCGCCTACTCACCGAAGCGCCCTTCCCATCCCGCAATCCCGATACCAACCTCGCCGATCTCTGCGCCCAGATCGCCGCCAACCAGAAGGGCGTCGACGAGGTCCGCAAGATGATCGACCACTTCGGCCTCGATGTCGTCCAGGCCTACATGCGCCACGTCCAGGACAACGCCGAGGAAGCGGTCCGCCGGGTCATCGACAGGCTCGACTACGGCGAATACCGCTACACCATGGATTCCGGCGCGACGATCGCCGTGCGCGTCATCGTCCACCGCGCCAGTCGCAGCGCGACCATCGACTTCACCGGAACCTCTCCCCAGCTGGACACGAACTTCAACGCGCCATCGTCGGTGGCGACCGCCGCAGTGCTCTACGTGTTCCGGACCCTGGTCGCCGAGGAGATCCCCCTCAACGACGGCTGCCTGCGCCCGCTGCACATCGTCATCCCGGAAGGGACGATGCTCGCACCGACCTACCCGGCTGCGGTTGTCGCCGGCAACGTCGAAACCTCACAGGCCATCACCGGCGCGCTGTTCGCCGCGCTGCGTGTGCAGGCCGAGGGAGCCGGGACGATGAACAACGTCACCTTCGGCAACGAGCGGCACCAGTATTACGAAACCCTCGGGTCCGGTTCTGGGGCCGGCGACGGGTTCGACGGGGCGTCCGTGGTGCAGACGCACATGACAAACTCGCGGCTCACTGATCCGGAAGTGCTCGAATGGCGTTTCCCCGTGCTGCTGCGGCAGTTCGGCATCCGTCGCGGCAGCGGTGGTGCCGGACGATGGCGCGGCGGTGACGGCGCCGTCCGTCGGATCCAGTTCACCGAACCGATGGTTGTGAGCACGTTGTCCGGGCATCGGCGAGTAGCGCCCTACGGTATGGCTGGCGGCTCACCCGGGGCGCTGGGACGCAACCGCGTAGAACGCGCCGACGGCAACACCGTCGAGCTGGCCGGGTGCGACTCGACCGAAGTCCAGCCCGGCGACACACTGGTCATCGAAACCCCCGGCGGCGGCGGATACGGCACACCCTGATCGTATAGATCGCATAGGTATCGATGAGCACGTCCTCCGGCGCCGTGTGAGCCGGGGAGGAAGCGTTAGCGCTAGCGGCAATTTGACCGAGGCGTCCCTGCGCGAGGCGTTCGGGCATTCCCCATGGGCGTGATCGCGATCGCCGCTGAGGTAGTCGGCGCTCGGGTGGGACTGGCGGCCAGCACATTCGTGCGGGTATTACTGGGATCCGCCGCTGGTGTCGTTCTGTGTGCAGAATACGTCCACCACATGGCCGAAGCTGAAGGACGTTCCGCGGCTGGGCATCAGTGTTCTGGGCGAGTCGCACGACGAGGCGGCGCGCAAGCTGACCGCGCGTACCGGCGACTGGTTCGCGGGGTTGCAGGCCATCTCGACCGAGAACGGTGCGGTGTTCATCGAGGGCACCAGCGTCCGGTAGGAAAGCTCGATCGAGCAGTTAGTTCCAGCCGGCGATCCACCATCGTGATCCTGGGGTCAACGACATCACCGTTCACGCCGAGGTGCTACCAATTATGTTCCACCGCAGCATATTTCGCCGCCTAGGCGTCTAATCAGCGCCTACTGGCGATGGAACGGTGAAATCGCCCTCGAACGGCGTCGGCCGGCAGCCGATAGGTATTGTGCCGGGTCTCGTTGTCGAGGTCTGCGGTACGGATGAGGCGGGCCGTGTGGACCTGCGTGCGCACAAGTCGGCGTCTACCACCGCCGGCGTGGCCGCGACCAGTGCAAGCGCACCTGCTGACCGGGGCGGATCTGCGCGACCCGGTCGACGTCGTGATCGGTAACCACACCGATCACCGGATAGCTGCCGGTCACCGGATGATCGGGGCCGAGGATCACCGGCAACCCGTCGGGCAGCACCTGAATCGCGCCGCGGGTCGCACCCTCGCTCGGCAGCTGGCGATCCGGCCAGCGGTGCTGCAGCGGCCGGCCGTCCAGCCGCATACCAACCCGGTCGCTGCGGTCGGAGGCCACCCACTCGCTGTGTACCAGTGCGTCGGGATCGATGAACCAGTCGTCGCGCGGCCCGGGCACCACGTTGAGCTCGATCGGGTCCTCGGTGAACGACGCCACCGGCGCCTGGTCCAGTTCGGGAAAGTCCGTGGTGTGCTCGCCGACGGGCAGCACGTCGCCGGGCTGCAGGGGCTGCGGACCGATCCCCGACATCACGTCGAAGCTGCGCGAGCCGAGCACCGGTTCGACATCGATTCCGCCGCGCACCGCCAGGTACGTGCGCAGCCCGTAGTGCGGCGAGCCCAGCGAGATCACCTGGCCGTCATGTGCGTAGTGAATGCTGTTGATGCCGAAGGGGATTCCGTTTACCGCGGGGTCGGTGTCGGCGCCGGTCACAGCGATTGCGACGTCGCCGCCGCGCACCCGTGCGGTCAGCCCGCCGAAGGTCACCTCGATCGTGGCCCGGTCGGCGGGGTTGGACACCAGCCGGTTGGCCAGCGTATGCGAGCGCCTATCCGCGGCGCCGGAGCGGGTGACCCCAAGATGGGCCAGGCCGGGCCGGCCGAGGTCTTCGATCAGGGCCAGCGGCCCGGTGCGCATGATTTCGAGCGTCGGCGGACGGGAGCGAAGCGACTGGGTGGTGAACTCGGTCGTCATCGCGCCTCCCAGAATTGCACCCACTTGCGGGGCGTCAGCAGCGCCGGATCGGGGCGGTGGACGTCCCACACCACCGCATCGGTCTGCCCGATCAGCGGCCAGCCCCCGGGGGATTCGCGCGGATAGATGCCGCTGAACTCGCCGGCAAACCCGACGGAACCTGCGGGCACCTTGGTCCGCGCCTCGTCCCGCCGTAGGACTTGCAGTCGCGCGTCACCACCGACGAGGTACGCCAACCCCGACGCAGCGCGCCACGGCGTACCGGTATGTGCGGCGACGACGCCCGCCTCGTCGAGTCCGGGGTGTGCCGCCACGTCGGCGAGGTCAGCGCCGTCATGGACGACCTCGATCACGACGTCGGCGACGGCCGGCGGTTCGACGGCGTAGGACGGTTCCGCATGCAGCTCCTCGATGCGCTGGCGGATACGGAGGAGGTAGCGACGGCTTTCGACCTTGATCAGCAAGGTGCGTGATGCGGACACGAGGTCCACCACGCCGAGAAGGTCGGCGGCCCGAAGTGCGTCGGCCCATGCGAGCACCTCGGCGGTGCTGTCGAAGTCCAGCAGCAGGGCATGGTCGCCGTAGTCGAGCACTCTTAAACCCATTGCGACGGTCATACATTGAACTTACCGCCGAGTAACCGTTGGCGCCGCAAACTTTCGAGCCTTGCCGGAGGTGCCTTACCAAAGGCTCAGGGTGCCAGCCGGCACCATCATCGAGCCGATATGGTCCCGAATGAGCAACGACATAGGACGCTGCCGGCCGGACGTCCTTCAGTACATCGCCTATTGCTACGGACGAGTTCTGCTCGACTCGAAGTAGGATTGGCTGCGCAATAACCTGGGGGCAAGGGTGCAACAGCTCGGACGATGATCCGCCTCATCATTTCGACCGTGCTGGTGCTGGCCTGTTTTGGCTGACCCCGACAACGCTGTATGTGCACGCGAGTATGAGGTTGCCGATTTTTCTACCGTATGTCGTGTTTTCTCACGTGCTTAACAAGGTGTGGCGCCGCCATCGGCTGCGTCAGCACGGCCTCGACCCCTATCTCGTCGACGAACACGTCCGCTCGCGCGACGCCCACATCCGCCGTGCGTACATCGAACGCTGCGGCCCCCCGGCACCAACGCACCGGCGGGATGATCGGCCGCCTGGCACATCTGATCCGCTTCGCCGCGATCCGCAGCATGCTTTCGACGAAACCGACAGTGTCACCAGAGATCTGATGGACACCGTGCTCATCGATTACGCCGCCAAACATCGGCGCAGCGCAACGTCAGCTGACGGGCCTACCGCACCGTCGTGGCCCCGGGGACCGACGGCGCCGTTACCCCTAACCGTCACACCGTTTCACACCCAAACCGTTCAGTCCTACCTCGATGGCCTCGCACACGCCAACCACCTGCGCCCCGCACAGTTGCGGCGCTACCTGACCGACGGTCCAGCTATCTGCTGTCCCCGACAGGACTGGTTGGCCAGGGCCAGCAGATAGCTGTTGCACGTACCGCGTGCTGGCCTGACGGGCTGACAGAGGCAGACCGTGGGGCCACCCGACAGCGATGCGCTGCTGGGGTAGCGCCGTTTCAGGTGACGCCCGGGAACCAGTGCCCGACGACACGGGAGATTTCGATGTAGAGCGGGATCCCGATCGTGACGGTATACGAAAACGTCAAACCCAGCGATGCGGCCAGAGGCAAGGTCGGGCTCGCCTCGGGGATCGCCAGACGCTGGACCGCGGGGACGGTGATGTACGAGGCCGCGCCGCACAGCACTGCGAATAGGACGTAGGTTCCCGGCTTGAAGTGGGTGTCGGTGAGGTAGGCGTAGCTGTAGGCGACGGTAATCCCGAGCGTCGCAAACAGGTTCGGCGCCAATAGGCCGAAGAAGATGAAGCCGCGGCCGGCGGTCTTCAGGTCCCTCAACTTGCGGGACGCCGTCATACCCATCTCGAGCAAGAACAGGGTGAGCGCGCCCTCGAACGCCGCTACGAAGAAAGTGTCGTTGTCGTGGACGACCTTTTGTCCCTGCAACGTACTGATGAAGCCGATGGTGATGCCGCCGACGAGGAGACAGAGCCCCGGATTGAGGAAGACTTCCTGCAGCAGCCTTGCGTGAGAACACGGACGGCTTCTTGCCATTGCCCTTGACCCCATTGACCTGGTCGACGCCATCGGCCTCGTCCCACTGCGGATGCTCCCGCTTTTCCAGCGAGATCTCCAACTCCTGCTCGATCCCCCGCTCGTGGTGGGTGTCAAGGCCATCTCCGTGAGCTGGCTCGGTGGCCGCGGCGGGCCCGACCCCGACCGTCGCCGGGGGGTGTAGCCGGGTTCGTCGGGCATGAACCCCGCCGCGTCCATCCCCCTGTGCCGCAGGAGCGCCACCAGGTACAGGGCCAGAAGGCAGCCGGGAATTTCCATGACAGCCAGCATGACCGGCATGTAGGCGTTGAAGGCGATGCCTACGCTGATAAGGACGGCCACGCAGGTGGCAAAGGTCCCTGCCGAGTCCGACCCCTAGTAACCGGCGACCGTCGCCCTGTCGACTTGCCGCATAGCAGTCATGCGGCTCAGCAGGAAGTAGGCGACGATACCGATCACGAAGTTCAAGACGAAGCCCAAGAGCATGAATCCAGCGATGTTGTCGATGTCCGACGGCTTGATCTTGGCGAGCTCTTCACCCCCCCGTGCCAGCCGATGGCCAGCAGCAGGTACATGGTCAGTCCCTGGTAGATCACGTAGGGGAACTCAAACCGCACCTTCAGGATTGGGATCAAGAACCCGAGATAGAAGAACAGCAACAGCGGCTTGAACAGGTTGTGGGTGAAGTTCTGCCAGAATTCGTAGAGCATTACTGCCTACCTTGATTCGCGCGGCGGCGAGAAATCTGGTGACCGCCAGGCCGGCAGCCACCTACGGCGTGCATGATCTGCAGGACCGCGCAGGTGGACAGGGTGTCGTGGGGCAGGCCTGCACGTTCGAGATCGGAAACCTTGTGTTCGAGGTCACTGATGGCACTCACAGTGTTGCTCCTCGTCGGGTGTGGTTGTCGGCGTCGCTTCGTGCGGGGGCGAGTCGTTGTTTAAGGTTGCCGAGTTGTTGGCGCAGGACATCGGGAAGTTTGTTGCCGCCGATGGTGGCGTACCACTCGTCGATCGATTCGAGCTCGCTTGCCCACTCGCTCGGGTCGACGTTAAGTGCGGCAAGGATTTTCGTGTCGTCATATGCGCATCTGTCCAGACCGTCGAGATCGAGGCTGTCGAGGAAGGGGACGTCGCCGATCGGCGTCCTGAGGGCGTCGATGCTGCCCTCGATGCGCTGCAGCGCCCATTTGAGGACGCGCGAGTTGTCGCCGAACCCCGGCCACAGGAACGTGCCGTCATCGCCGCGGCGGAACCAGTTGACGTAGAAGATTTTCGGCAACAGGTCCGGGTTTGCGTTCGCGCCGATGTCGAGCCAATGCTGAAAGTAGTCGCCGACGTGGTAGCCGAGGAACGGCAGCATCGCCATCGGGTCGCGGCGCACGACGCCCACTGTGCCGGTGGCGGCGGCGGTGGTTTCCGAGGACAGGGTGGAGGCGAGGAACACCCCGTGCTGCCAGCTCAGCGATTGGGTGACCAGCGGAATGGTGTCGGCGCGGCGGCCGCCGAAGAAGATCGCCGAGATTGGCACGCCGGCGGGGTCGGTCCATTCGGGGGCGACGGTGGGGCATTGCGCGATGGGGGTGCAGTAGCGCGAGTTGGGGTGCGCGGCCGGCTCTTTCGACTGCGGTGTCCAATCGCGGCGTTTCCAGTCGGTGAGGTGGGCGGGCGTGTCGGCGGTCATCCCTTCCCACCAGATGTCGCCGTCGTCGGTGAGGGCGACGTTGGTGAAGATGGAGTTGCCGCGCTCGATGGTCGCCATCGCGTGCGGGTTGGTGAGGACGCCGGTGCCGGGGGCGACGCCGAAGAACCCAGCCTCGGGGTTGACGGCGTAGAGACGACCATCACCACCGAATCGCATCCAGGCGATGTCGTCGCCGATGGTTTCGGCGGTCCAGCCGTTTAGCGTGGGTGCCAGCATCGCCAGGTTCGTTTTCCCGCACGAGGAGGGGAACGCGGCGGCGATGTAGTGCACCCGCTGCTCGGGGGAGGTGAGTTTGAGGATCAGCATGTGCTCGGCGAGCCAGCCTTCTTCGTGGGCCATCTTGGAGGCGATGCGCAGCGCGTAGCACTTCTTGCCCAGCAGGGCGTTGCCGCCATAGCCGGATCCGTAGCTCCAGATCGTGCGTTCCTCGGGGAAATGGGTGATGTATTTGGTGTGGTCACACGGCCACGCCACGTCGTGCTGCCCGGGGTGCAGGGGTGCGCCGACCGAGTGCAGGCATCGGACGAAGTCGGCGCCGGTGTCGAGCTTGTTCCACACCGGTGTTCCGGAGCGGGTCATGATTTGCATGCAGACCGCGACGTATTCGGAGTCGGTGATCTGGACACCGAACTTGGGTTCGGCGGCATCCAGCGGCCCCATGCAGAACGCGATCACGTACATGGTGCGGCCGGCCATCGCACCGCGAAACTCCTCGGTCAACACGGTTTTCATGTCGACGGGATCCATCCAGTTATTGGTGGGCCCCGCATCGGAGGAAAGCTCCGAGCAGATGAAGGTGCGGTCCTCCACCCGCGCGACATCCTCGGGGTCCGACGTGCACCAGAAGGAGTTGGGCTTTTTCGACAGCGGGACGAAGGTTCCCTTGTCCACGAGAAGTGTGGTCAGCCTGCGCCATTCGCCGTCGGAGCCGTCGCACCAGACGACCGTGTCGGGGGTGGTCAGGTCGGCCACGGTGTGGACCCAGTCGACGATCGCGGTAGCGGTGGTCGGCGCGGTGTCGAGGCCGGTGACGCTGGCAGTGGTCATGATGGTTGTCCTCCGAGATGTCGGTATTGGGGCCTGGTTACAGGTTTGTGCTATCGGCGCCGGTACGGGCGATGCGGGGGATGGTCGCCTAGGGCCCGCGCCACCTCCCTGGCCACGGCGGGCACCAGCAACGGATCGTCCAGCGCAGGCATGATCCGGTCGGGCGAGGTGACCAGCGCCAGCCCCCGAGCACACGCGGCGAGTACGTCAATCGTCAAGCTCGCACAGTTGCGCCCACACAAGGCGCTGAGCAAGCCGGGCAGCACCAGTGCGCCGTAGTCGAACGGTTCGCGCGGCAGTGTCAGCGTGCGCCCGGGCGCGCAGGTGTTGGGCGCAGTGCCGGCCAGGTCGATCAGGATGTCGTTGTGCGCCATGATGCCGCGCAGTGGATATGCCTGCGCGTCGCGCTTGTTCCAGCTGGTGAGCATCCCGCCTCCCGCGGCGAGCAGCAGCGGCCCGAGCCACGGAAGGACCTCGGCGCCGGTCACCACGATTCGGCCGCGTCGCGGCGCGACACCGCGACAGCGCAGTGCGCTGATCGCCGCGGCCCCCAGCGCCGCGGCGACCACATCGAGCTCGCTGATGACCACCGGACCCTTCAGGCTGGCTACCGTGCGCTGCACCCTCGCCGATTCCGAGGACCCCGTCCCGACAACGAACACCACCGACACCCGCGACGGCAATCCCACGATCCGCGCGGCCACGGCGTCGGCGCGGGCCAGGGGCAGGCACGACGCGCGGATGGGGGTTCGATCGCAAACCAGGGCTACGTAGCCCTCCATCGCCGTCCACGCCGAGCGGTCCAAACCCTCTGCGCAGGTTTGTGGCCGGGGCGCGGCCACCCCGATGACACCGACGTCGATACCGGTGACATCCGAACCGGTCTGCACTGCCGCGGCGCCGTTCTCGTTGGGGTTGCTTGTCACCGTTGACGTTCCTTTTCGCAAAACCCGATCCCGCAAAGTACGCATGTTAGAAAATCTGCAAGTAGTGGGCGGGGTGGACCGCTGGCCTCTGCCACGCGTTCAGCCCGGCGACTCGGCCACCAGGACCGACTCGGGGAGATCTTCGAGAAGTTCGGCCTGACCCGCAACGACTCCGGTCAGGATTGCCCGGGCGACCCTCAACAGCTCGGCTACCTGCGGCGAGGTCAGGGCATAGGACACCGACAACCCCTCCCGGCGAGCGGTGACCAGACCGGTGCGACGCAGGATGGATAGCTGTTGAGACAGATTGGCCGGCTCGATGCCGACCTCGGGCAGCATCTCGGAGACCGCGTATTCACGTGTGCTGAGCAGCTCCAGAACCCGGATGCGGGCCGGATGACCCAGCGTCTTGAAGAACTCCGCCTTCATCCGATACAGCGGCTGACGCGAGTCCGCCACAATGCCCTCCCATTCGCAATCGCCACTGTTGTAGCTAGTTGCGAACCTTAGCAAATCACTGTGGACTGTTGGTGGATGGAAATGGTGTCGGTGGTCACAGGTCGTCGCCGGCGTACGCGTCGGTCCGCATCGGATGCCAGTCTTCCGGCCAGTGCGTCTGCCGGACCAGCCGGCGCGGCCGCGGATGCCAACTGACACTGACGATGTGGAATCACGATCCTGACCGGCTGCGTGATGTGGCGGACTACGCGGGCCGTGGCCGTGCAGTATGGAAGCCGCGATTCCACGTGCTGGCTGTGCCCGGGCCCTCCGGTTACCTCTTCAATTCGGCCGCGTTGGACGAACGAACGCCGTGCCATCCGGGTGCGCGACAGGCCCCGGGAGAGTCCACCCCGGATTTCCTCGTGCGGGCAATGAGGGGGTCTACCATCGGCAATCATCATGAGTACGACCTATTGGCGTGGCGCGGCCGAGGACGAGGCGATGCAGGACGAGCACCGCTTCGTCTGGACGGCGATGCTGGACACTA
>NZ_JBKQTQ010000322.1:0-7996 GCF_052143115.1 Mycobacterium sp. | reverse complement strand
CTGTGCCTCTTCGAGGGTCATGTCTTCCCGCTCGAAGTACGCACAGCTGTAACTCTGCGTCGGGTCTTGGAACAGCCGGAAGAACTCGTCAGACAGGTCGTAGTGCGCCTGCGCCATCTCAAACTTGCCAAGGTGGAGGTCGCTGAGATCTCGTCCGTTCGTCCGTCGAGTTCGCCGAGCAATTCATTCAGCTGGTGGGTAGTGGGTCAGTTTGAATACCCACTACCGCGCCGTGCAGCATCGGTGGAAGCGTGGGACCGCTGGGTGGCATAGGGCACCGGCAACAATCCAAAAAGCCATGATAGTGGGGATCTGAAACTCAGATTATGATATTCTGATTGCATGCGCGAAGTCGCAGCGTCAGAGGCGTCGAGGAACTTCTCGGCGGTGCTCGATTCCGTCGAGCGGGGTGAAACAATCGTGGTGACGCGCGCAGGTCGCCGCGTCGCGTCAATCGCACCAGCGCCCGCGGCGACCGGTGCGGCATTGAATGCGGTGCTGACACGATGGCGCGATGCCGCGGCTCTTGACGACGACTTTGCCGAGTCCATCGGCACCGCGCGGGCCGCTGCATCGACCGACGACGACCGCGACCCGTGGACCGCCTGATCCTCGACACCGGCGTGCTGGTGGCTGCCGTGCGAGGACGAGCCACCGTTCCAGATGATGCCGACGTCGCCATCCCGGCAATTGTCATCGCCGAATATCTTGCCGGCGTGCACCTCGATCAGGACGCCGGACGGCAGGCAGCTCAACGAGCATTCCTCGACGAGGTCCTCGCCGTCATACCGGTCCACGCATACGACAGGTCTGTGGCCGAGCACCATGCAGCCCTGTTGGCCTACACCGCCCGACAAGGCCAGCGCCGAGGGGCCCATGACCTCATCGTTGCCGCCACCGGCCGCGCCACTGGCCGCACCATTCTCACCACTGACCGGCACGCGCGGTTCGGCGAGCTGCCCGACGTCAACGCACGCACTATTACCTGAACGCCCGGGGCTCCCTTTGAGGCGCTGGCGGACTGCTTAATTCTCGTCCCTTCTCATCATCGACCAATCCAATCCGACTCATTCACAATACTTTTGGATAGCCTCACGGCTTCCGATCGTCACTACCGCGTCCAACCACCAGCTGAATACTCAATTCCGGCAACAACTTCCATCCGCCACTCGTCGCCGCTGTCGATGCAGGTGGGGAGACCGGCGGGACGAACGGGGCGGGACCTCCCCCGCTGCCTAAACCCGCGCCCAAGCCGCGCGAGAAATCCGTCGATGCGGCGGGCGGCATCGCTGGTGGCGCTGCCATCCCGCCCGGATTAAAGCCAGCACCCGAGGTCAAACCCTGAGGCAGACCACCACCGCCACCCAAGCCACCCAACCCGCCCGCCATCGTGGTCGCCCACCACGTCAAGGTGCCCGACGCACCGAAGTACCGCGACCTCTTGGGCCAGCAGCAGGGCAAGGTGTGGAACACCATCGAGCACAAGGCCCACGGGAGCATCAGACCTTGATCCCCGATCTGGTGCTGGAGTCCGAGTACCTGACCTAGTGGACCCGCGCTATGCCGGTCGTCACGCTACCGGTGGAGAATCTGCCGGTGGCGGCGGGTATACGCGGTAGCAGTTCGTGCCGCCGAAACCGAGCACATATACAGTGTCGCAGCGCATGAAGCTGCCATCCGGGCCCTGGTCGTAGTCACAGCGACCCCCGCCGTTGCCCAACACGACCGCGCCGCCACAGGGCGCATCTGCGCTCGCCGGTCCCGCGAGCCCAATTCCGCCTGCGGCAAGTGCGCCGGTAATCGCCACTGCACTGATCAGTTTCCTCATTTTGTGTTCCTTCGACTGCCCGGATGACCGGGAACGTGCCGGTTGACTGACGCTGTCGTCACTAGTGAGTGATCCTCAACAACCGAGACTTAGCACTTAGGATGTCCGACGCCCTGCGCCGATGTCGTCGGGGCTAGCGCCCATTAGGCCCCCTGCTAGCCGTAATCCTGGTGTCGCGGGCTGGATCTGCGCTCGAGGGCGCGCCCATTGAGATCGTCAATCGGCGAACAGCGCCGCGCAGCAAGGCGGTGCAACCCGAACACTTACTACACCTCGGCTATCCCGGGGTCGGCATGTTGCGGGAACTCGCCGACCTGACTGGGCTGTCGTCGCAGGTCACTAGGGCGTTGGCCGATACCTACCGCGGGCCGTGGAGCCACGCGCCCGGGGAGGTGTTCGCCGATCTCGCGGCGCCGGTGGCCGACGGCGCGGACTGCGTCGACGGGGCCGGGAATCTGTTGGGTGACCGATCCCATGTATTTGGGCAGGTCGCGTCGACAACCACGTTGTGGCGGCTGCTCGACGAGCGGATCGACGCGACGCATCTGTCACGGATCCGCGGCGCGCGAGCCTATGCCCGCGAGCGGGCCTGGGCTGCGGGAGCGGCTCGCGATCATGACGGCTGGCTGCATCTGGACGTGGATGCCACCATCACCATCGATCACTCCGACAACAAGGAGAACGCCGCCGCGACCTGGAAGCACACCTTCGGAATGCACCTACCGGCGATAGATCCCCACGCTCCGATCACCGCCGTCAGTCGGTCGCTCGATCACATCGATCTCTTCGTCGCGGGTAGTGACCAGCGCATATGGACCGCAGCCTGGGAACCCGCATTCGGTGACCACTACCACGGGTGGTGGCCGATCGGATATTGACCGCACGCCAAGCGCACCCTCGATCCGGCCTGCGGCTCTGCCGACACCAGCTGTCACATGTCTCGGTGAGCGCCCCACAGGACGGTTGCAAAGCGCCGGCGGCATCGTCTGCGCCTATCGATCGGTAAGCGAGTTGGCCGGTCTGGAGATCTCGAACAGCCATCGCGATTGCGCGACGCGGACAACAACTTTCTCCCGCGTTGATGGGCTGCTTCACTTCCCGACTTACCGAGCAATGAAGCGAAACTGGCAGGGCGAAGCGCTGCGCAAAGCCCGACAGGGACGTGTACCTCGCCGCGGAAGATGAGGTAGTTGACTACTTAGGCACGCTTCGCCGGACCTCGCAAGACTAACGCTACGAGCATGTATCCGGAATCGAGAACGGAGTCGCGATGAGGGATTCTGTATCACTTGAGGACACTGCCGCCAATGACCCCGACCATTGGGCGGGGTGCGTCACGAGG
Source organism: Mycobacterium sp. (assembly GCF_052143115.1). GTDB lineage: Bacteria > Actinomycetota > Actinomycetes > Mycobacteriales > Mycobacteriaceae > Mycobacterium. Next base: position 4,826 of record NZ_JBKQTQ010000322.1, on the reverse strand, counting down.
GAACCCGCGGTTCAGCCAGCCGCGCGCTGCGGCACTGTCTGGCCAGGAGCATGCGCACGAATCGCCGACGCAGCGGATCAACCGCGACGCCAACTCCGACGCTCCTTCCCTGGCCATCCTCGCGTGGTGAGGGTGCACCGGTGCTGGTGAGTACATTCGGTGTCGCGTCCAGCCGTGCGGCGCGCAGCGAGCCATCCGGCGACCCGTCCGCAGCCGCGCAGGCGCCGACGCCCCCGAGCGTCACCCTTCCTCGAGGCGGCGGCGCATTGCGCGCCATCGGCGAGAAGTTCACCGCGAACCCGGCCACCGGAGTCGGCGAGTTCACGGTCGCGGTGCCCCTCAGCCCGGCCCGGGTCGGTGGGACCCCGGCGCTGGCGCTGTCGTGGCAGTCGGCGCAGGGCAACGGTGACTTCGGACTGGGCTGGCAGATCCCGGCCGGGCGGGTGCAACGCAAGACCGACGATGGCATTCCGCGCTACGCCGACGGCGCCGAGTCCGACGTCTTCACCCTGTCCGACGTGGACGACCTGGTCCGGATGCGGGGAGCCGACGGGTCACCGCTCGCCGACGACCTATCCATCGCGGGCTTCGCTGTGCGCCGCTACCGGCCTCGCACTGAGGGATCCTGTTACGGTGTGCCGCGGACCGCGCGGGAGCAGACTGATCCCCGTGGATGAGGATCTAGATCGAATGACGCAAGAGCAGCTGGTCGTCGAAGTGGTCAAGCTGCGCGCCGCGATACGTCGCCATCGTGACAGCTCCGGGCACGACCTGTGTTGGCATCATCCCGACCTCTGGGCGACTCTGCCCGAACGCATTGACCCGGACGTCGCCGTGCCGCCGTGGCCAAAATTTCTTCGAGGGTGCGTCGCCTATCGCCAGTCGCTGGATGAGCAGCTGCCCGGCGCTCCAAGACATGACGCGGACTACCGCGAGCAGCCCCGCTAACAATCGCCGCGCGGGCCGGCTCGCCGATGGTTGGTTCCCCATGGCCGGACCCGGACCACAGCTCGATGAGGCAGTACGAGTGCTGCGCCAAGCGGCCACCGAGGCGGGCCGAGACCCCGGTCGCATCGCCATGGAAGGTCGAGTCTCCTGGCGAGGCAATCAGGAAGAGTTCGTCGACGATGTGCGCCGCTGGGCCGCTGCCGGCGCCTCTCATGTTTCCATCAACACCATGGGCGCGGGTCTGAGCTCAGTCGACGACCACCTCGCCGCGCTGGCTACCGCCGCCGGCGCCGTCGAGACATTGGCCGGGTAGCTGTTGCTAACTTCGTCGACTCCCCGAGGCAATGCTGGATTCCACGGGCGCGAGACGAAACAATCAGGGGGCTCATCGATCGGGCCGAAGTGCACCAGAAAGACATCTCAGGAAGTTAAAAGTCAAGCCGCGTGCGGGAGAGGAGGTGGAAACGCCCGGTGTTCGTTGTAGGGCTGGCTGGTTTGCAGGCAGTGGTGAAGTTGGCCGAGGAATTTGTTGAACAGGTGTCGTTGGGCTTGGCGGTTCCAGTCTCCGGCGGCGCGGCGGGCATCGAAGGGGCGGCGGGCACCCGGGGAGCTGCGCAACGAGGCCACTGCCCAGATCGCGCCGACCGCGGCCAGGCGTCGGTTCTTGATATGCCGGTGTGTCACCACGGTTTTCTTGCCGCTGGCGCGGGTGATGGGCGCGGATCCGGCGAAGGCCTTCAACCCGCGGGCATCGGCGAAGCGGGCGCAGTCATCACCGATCTCGGCCAGCACCCGGGCGCCGGCCAGCATCCCCAAGCCGGGGAAGCTGGTGATGATCTTGACGTCCGGGTGTTGCTCAAAATGGGCACTCGCCGCCTCAGCCAAATCATCAGCGGCGGTGCAGGCGGCCTCGAACTGGCGCAGCAACGCCGACAGCTGAATACCCATCGCATTTTCCACCACGGGGGGCTGATGCAGGTAGGTATCGGTAAAGACCGCGCGCAGCCGCTCGACGTCGCGGTCGAGATCGCGGCGGCGGCCGGCCTTGACCAGCAGCGGGCGCAGCCGTGCCGGGGTGAGCTTGGCAGCCTCGGCGGGGGTGGGCGCGGCGGCCAGGATGGTGCGGGCATCGGCGCGGGCCAGCCCGCCGCTGGGCAGTTCGGCGAAGGCCACCAGCGCGGCCGGGTAGAAGTCTTTGAGCAGGTCGCGGATCTGGTTGCCGATCTGCTGACGTGCCCATACCGCGTCTTGCTGGGCGCGGGCCAGCACCCGGATGGCTTGGGCCAGGCCGGTGTCGGCCGGCAGGGGGCGGTGCGCAGCGGCATCGGTGCGCACAATGTTGGCCAGCAGCACCGCGTCGGTGGCATCGGATTTGGCCCACGACAGCGCATACCGGGCCCGATACTGCGAGGCCGCCAGCGGATTGATCGGATAGATCAGCCGGCCAGTTTGGCGCAGCGCGGCCACCCACAGCCCCCGGTCGGTTTCGATCCCGACCGGGATCGGATGGTCGGCGCTGTCGCCGGCCTCGGCCAACAGCGTCAACGCCTGCGCAAAACCGGCGGCGTCATTACCAAGCCGCCCACGCGCCACCACCTGCCCGTCGTCATCGACCACAGCAATGTCGTGATGCTCGCTGGCCCAATCAATTCCGCAATACAAGCCCAAGATGTCAGCGCTCCTTTGGTCGGTGATTGTGTTGTTCCCGCTGAAGTCGTGCGGCGCCCTAATCGCGGGACTCGAAGGTCCGTCATCTCAGTAGCCGTCCATGACTCCAGCCCACCACAGGACCTCGTTCTATCGAAGAGCTCACGGCTCGGGAACAACCATCAGGAAGTCAACCCCGCGGCGGGCTCGGGCAACGGCATCCCACCACCCACATACATGATCTGCCGCCAGGCGCGCCGATCTTTCTGGAGACGTCCAGCGTCGGGAACAACCAGGCATCGCCCGGCGGCAGACACACAAGGGACAGACCCCGGTCCTAAGACCGGCAACCCACCCCTACTAAACGATTAGGAGCCGCCAATCATGCTGCCGCAATCCGCCGATTATCCCGTCCGCGTTCGAGGTGACCTCGACCCCGCGCTGTCACGTTGGCAGTGGCTGTTCAAGTGGATTCTTGCCATCCCGCACTACATCGTGCTGTTCTTCTTGCACATCGCCGTCGTGGTTGTCTTTGTGATCGCATTTTTCGCAATTCTGATAACCGGGAAATACCCCCGCGCTCTGTTCGACTTCAGTGTCGGTGTCGAGCGTTGGCGCTGGCGGGTGGCCTTCTACGCGCTGACGGTGGTGGGCACCGACAAGTACCCTCCGTTCAGCCTGCAGCCGAAGCCGGATTATCCAGCCGACTTGACGGTCGACTACCCCGAACATTTGAGCCGAGGATTGGTATTGATCAAGTGGTGGCTGCTGGCTATCCCGCAGTACGTGATGATCCTGGCGTTCTTCACCGCCGGGGGGGTCCAAATCCAGCTGCATCCGGGCGAATGGATCAGCTTCCCGCTACTGTCACTGGTCTCGCTGCTGCTGACATTCGCGGTGGTGGCGCTGGTGTTGACCGGGCGTTATCCAAAAGGCTTGTATGACTTCGTGCTCGGCCTCAACCGGTGGGCGATCCGGGTGCGCGTGTATGCCGCGTTGCTGCGTGATGAGTACCCGCCGTTCCGGCTCGACCTGGGCCCGCGTGAACCGCAGCACGCAGTATCGCCGACATCACCTGAGCCGCAAGACATCTAATACCGCTGTACGGGGTGGATTAATGTAGGAGGTCTCGCCGGCCGGGGCCGTCTGGGGCCGTTGACCTGAATCGGTAAGTGCTCTGAACGCGCTCTGCAGCTGGCTGCGGGATGGCATCTTTTTCACCGAAAACAGCCGCGCCCCACGTAAATCCCAGGATTTTCGGATTCGTCTGATACAACATGAGAAGCGTGTCGAGCAATGTGCGCGAGAGGCCGCGATGAGCAGATTTACCGAAACGATGTTCGGCAATGCTGTTAGTAGCCGTAACGGGATGACCACCGGGGAGCCCTACGCCCCGGTTCGGCACAGCTGGGCACAAGTGCATGAACGCGCTCGAAGGGTGGCTGGCGGCTTGGCGGCCGTCGGGGTCGGTCATGGTGATGCTGTGGCGGTGCTGGCGGGTGCCCATCAGACTCGATGCGCGGCGTGGACCGTTCTTCAGCTACCATGCTCGCCTCATTAAACCTTTAGTCCCATGCGGAGACCGAACCGCTTAGTCAGCTTGGAGCGACGGTAGCGTAGCCTGTCAACGCCGCGATCACCCCGGCAACACGCTGAAAGTCGTTCCCCATAGGCATCGAAAGCGACGGCGTCGTAGCCAATTTCAGTGTGCTGCAACCGGCGTGCAAGCATCGCGGGCTTTGGAGGCAAGAGTTCCATCACCGTTGGCGGGAACGGTGCGCTTTCGGGTCGCATTAGCAACCGAACGAAACTGATTGTTTTCGAAGTCCCGCAAGGGGATCCCCAATTGGGACAGTGTTTCAACGGTGTCATGCCGCGGCCGGCTGTTCTGCGGTGGTCTTTTCGTAGTGGTCGGGTGCTTGCAGCCCGGCGGCACTGTGCCTACGGCGGGTGTTGTAGAAATCCTGGCACCAGGCGACGATAATCTTGCGGGCCTGGTCTCGGGTGGTGAAGTGGTGCCGGGACAGCACCTCGTGTTCCAACGTGGAGAAGAACGCCTCCGCGGCGGCATTGTCGAAGCACGATCCGACCCGGCCCATCGACTGGCGCACGCCGACACGCTCACATAGGCCCGTGAAACGTGTTGCGGTGTAGGTCGATCCGCGATCGGTGTGAAATACGACACCCTCGACCTTGGTGCGGCCGCCTCGCATCGTGGTTGCGATCTTGAT
>NZ_JBKQTQ010000321.1:0-10578 GCF_052143115.1 Mycobacterium sp. | reverse complement strand
CTGGCATACCCTGACCGCGCGACACCTCGTCGCCCTCGTGCGTGCAGGCGCCCGCTTCGAGAAAGGCTAGCTCGTTAAGCGGCCCGCCGAATCAGGACGTGGTCAGCACGTCGCGTGGCACGCCGATCCACGGGTCTTGACGATTCCTCAGGCCCGCCGGGCTGAAGCCCCTGTCCTCTGCCGACCACAGTGAACCAGAGGACGCCGACGGCGGCACGCGATCCAAGGGGAAGGCCAGCAATGACTGAGTTAACACGGGCCGAGCTGGCCAAGGAGCTGGGCTTCTGGCCTGCCACGGCTAAAGGATGGACGTGGGCGTGGCAGCGGTGTCGCCGCTACGACTACCGGAAGTGCCTGACGCACTCAACCAATCCTGACCACCTGGTTCCCAGCGCGGCGTCTGCGACGAATGTGCCGCCCCTGCGGATAGCCGCCCGGTATGCGGCGGGGAGACCTCGACCCAACATGAGCCCGGGCGATTGACCTGTTTCGCTTCCCGTCTCCTGCCTGAATAGGGAAATGGCGGCGGGATGACGAAGCGGCTCGTACCAACAGGTGCGCGCACGAGCGCCTCCCGAGTGGAGGCTCGGCCTTCAGGAAGTAGTGAGTGCAATGTCCTACGGAATTCGCCCCGTTGATCGGTCCTGCGGATCGTATGGCGCTGCACGGGTTATACAGCCTCCGCGAGGGCCTGCAGCGTTTCCGCCGACGTGTACGTCGGCTTCCAGCCCAACTGCGACTTCGCCTTGCTGGTGTCCATCACAACCGACGCCCGCGCGACGTGCAGCCACTCCAGGCCCGACGGAACGAACGGCATGTGCGCGATGACCGTCAACGCGGCGGTCGCCGCGACGGCCGGAACCCGCACTGGGTGCCCGCCCAGCGCCGTGACGACTTCCGAGATGCTGACCTCGCCGTCACCGGCGATGTTGTACGCGCCCGGCGGAGCATCGGTAGTCGCGGCTAATGCGATCGCGGCGGCGACGTCGTCATGGTGCACCAGCTGCAGCGGAAATCCCGGGTCGGGGATGGGCATCTTGAGCAGGGGAACCGCGCGGGTGGCCGACTGCACCACCCCCGGCAGCTGCCGCCACGGCATCGCGTCGGCCAGCGCGGGCGCTTTCGGCCCAGCGACGATGCACGGTCTCAGCACGAACACCTCCAGCGACGACCTGCGGGTTATTTCTGCGAGGGCGGCTTCACAGGCGGCTTTCTGTTCGGAGTAGTAGTGCTCAGGCGAGCCGCGTGGGGGCCACGTCTTCTGTGATCGGAACCGGGTTGTCGGAGTGGTAACCGTAGGCGGCCACGGACGACGTGTACACCAGCCGCCGGGGCCGCTGCGCGGCGACGGTCGCCTCGAAGACGTTGCGCGTTCCCGCCAGGTTGACGCGCGCGCTTTCCTCGCGTGAGCCCATGATGACGAACGCGAGATGGATGACGACGTCGACCTCGGCCACCAGCGCGTCGACAGCTTTGCGGTCCAGGATGTCGCCCTGCTGGTAGGTGGTTTTCGTCCAGCCGTGGGCCGCAGGGTCGAACGGGCGCCGCGCCATCCCGACGATGCGGTCCACCGCAGCATCACGCTCGAGCGCTTCCAATGTCGAGATCCCGATCTCACCGGTCGGCCCGGTGACGGCGACTGCGAGCCTCGCCATCTGGTCAGGATCCCCTTTCGGGGGGCGCAAAACAGCGAAACCCGCATTTTACGGCTCCACCATGGCGCGCACGTTCGCAGAGGCTCTGCTGCAGCACACGACCGACCTGGCGCCCCGCGATGCGGTCGGCGATCAGCCCGAGCAACCCGCCGGGCGCCTGGTAGGAGAGCCGGAAGGTCACCCTGGTGCCGTCCGGCCCGGCGTCGCGCAGCCGGAAGCGTCCGCGCAGGTTCACCCCAGTGATGCTGACCCAGGCAAGATCGCCCGCTTCGTCGAATTCGACGACCTCGATGATGCCGCCCACCGGCGCGGACCCGATCTTCCAGTGCACTTCGTAGCGGGACCCGATTCGGGGTGACCCAACTCCACCGGCAGCACCAACAACTCGGACGGCAGAATCGCATTCCACAATGCCGGCTGGTCGTTTACAGTTCTGAGCACGATAACGAGGCGCTGCTGGCCAAGGCGGCGGCCGCGACGCTGGGGGGCAGTGCTGGCCTACCGCTGGAGGTCACCCGCCGGATCGTTACCGAGCGTGGCAAGGGGCGGACGTTCCAGGCGTCCTCCTTGGCTCGGCGGACGGTGAAGGAACAGTCGTCGACGACCTTCATGGAGCCCACTGTCTTGCCAATTGGCCACGGCTCTGAGATTCCGGTGCAACGACTTCCATCAAGGCCGTGGCGACTAGCGACACGCCGCGGGCCCACGCCGGACGGCTGTGGTGCGGGGCGGGGACGGCGGCTGTCGTGCTCAATCGTGTGTAGCGTGAGGACGATTGGGAGCTTCGTATCGCCGCCAGCGACCTTCAGGCTGGGCGAGCCGATCCGCGATGACGTAGAGGGTTTCAAGATTGTGGCCGTATCCGAGGTGGCTGCTGTGCACGTCAACGTTCTCCGTGCGCGGCGCCGGAAGGCTGGTGCAGCACTGCCAGGCCACGATGCCGTCGGTTTTGCTGTAGATGCACGTGGTGGGGAGGCTCAGTGGGTTCTCCCGACCGATACGGGCGGCCTCGGAAATAACTTTCGTGGCGTCGGAGCCCCGGTTGATCAGGTTCCACATGCGCCAAGCGTGACTGGCTTGGTGATTACCGCGGAACGGGGAGCCAAGAGTGATGACCGACCGGACGTCATCGGGAAACTTCCGCGCCAACTCGCGCGCATAGATGCCGCCCGCACTCCAGCCGATGATGCTCACCCGCTGCCCGCCGCTGCGGGTTCGCAGCTGGTGAAGACGCGCCGGCAGTTCGTCTTTCATGCTGGGCCGGTACCCAAGGTTGTACCCCTGCCCCCAGTCGTAGGCCCGATACCCGAGCTGACGCAGGACATGGCGGAGGAATCGAGTGGATTCTGCGCCCGCCAAAAACCCAGGAATCACCAGAACCGGGTGTCCATCGCCGTGGGGCCAGCGCTCGATGAGGTCACCGGACAGTCGTGCACCCAGATATTCCACGACGGTGCGCCATTCGCGTAACCGCAGCCGACGGCTCGGCGCGACGGCGCCGACGGCATCAGGTATCACATCGGGTGAGTCATCCCCGCCCGATGTAGACATTTCCCGTATAGAAGGCACGGGAGAGTCCTCGATTCGTTTCTCTAACTTGACCACGGTGTGCGCATCCCGTTCGAGCAAAGGTGTGATGGTTTCATATCATTGTTCCAATGGCCCTGAACATCAAGGACCCCGAAACCGAGCGGCTCGCGGCTGAACTTGCCACATGGTTGTCGACAACGAAGACAGGTGCGATTCGCGATGCGCACCGTACACGGCTCGCGGCGCTGGGAGATCCGACGGCCCACCGCAATCCAGCGCTCGCTCCCTCGATGCGCTGCGGCGAGAGGCCGGGCGGAGAGCGCCGCGTCAACGCATCACGAGCCGTTCATGATCCATTGTCTTGTTGCCTCGATCTGTCCAGCGGCGAAATGCCTGATCTCCGCTGACATAAAGTGTGACGCTAAACGCTCTGCGACATTTCCCAGGGTGGAGTCCGTTACGAGTCCGATTCTCTTTATGCGCTTGTGATGATCTCGAACAAAGCGAAAGTGGTTGACATTACCCAAGACTCTCCCATCCCGGGAACGCCGGGGCCTTCGATAATGAGGCCGGCAAGACCGCAGGTTGCCTCGATGTGCGGATCGACCGCGTTCGCGAGTTTTACAAAGTCATCCTGCTCAAGCGGAGACTCTGGTCGCACGTGCGGGATGGAATGCGCGGTATCGAGGTTGTATTCGATCCATGTGTCGCTCCCTCTCCTGTCGGAGCTTTCGCACAGATACGACCATGCTCCAGCCCACATGCACAGCCAGCGCACCCATGCGATCCAGCGCATCCATGCGATCCACGTCGGCGACAATCTGGAGCGAGCTCACGATCGCCCGCAGGTCACGGCAACCGGTTGCTGCAGCGCCAGCAACGCCACGGCGCTCTCCCGGGCGCGGGCACTCATGGCCGCGATCGGCGCGTGATTGCTGATCACCTGCTCGGCCAGGGCAAGGTCTGCGCCCAGCAGGGCTTGAGTCGCACCGTCGATCGCCTTGGCTGGCAGGCCACATATTTCGACGATGTGCGTGCTCGGCGCGGCCAACTGTTCGTGGTAGGCGGTCCGCATCACTTGAGCCTCCCTCTTTGATCGCCAACGCCGTAGGTTGGCGCGCTGCCGGGCGCCAATCGTCGCCCACCACGTTGGTTGACGCCACGTCTCGGCCAAGCGCGCAAAGCAAGTATTCCCGCCGTCCGCCGATCGCGAGCCGTTTCACGTACACGCTGTGCGAAACCTCTCGGAGCACAACATCCCACCGCTGGAAGGATCCGACGCGCTCACCCCGGTCGATCGCGTTGAGGCCCGCGTCGGGTACGGGCCGGCTGTCACAGCCACCGTTACGGCTAATGGCGGCGCGGGTCGGGACCAATGGCTCTGGTGCCGCATGGCGGCCTGTCTAGTGTCGAGTCAGACGAAAGGTTGGACAGTAACATAGATCGGGCCGGGAGTCAGGTAGGTAGACATGGCTAAGGCGACGGTGGACATCGGGGTGATCAAGTCGGCGGTGTCGCTGGCATGTCGCGCCCCATCACTACACAACAGCCAGCCGTGGCGGTGGGTGGCCGACGGCGCCGCCCTCGACCTCTTCGCCGATCCCGACCATATCCGGTCGGCCGCCGACCGTTCTGGTCGGGAAGTATTCATCAGTTGTGGTGTGGTGTGCGATCACCTCGCAGTCGCGATGGCCGCCGCGGGGTGGCAGGCACACATCAACAGGTTCCCGAACCCGAACAACCCCGCCCATCTGGCATCGATCGACTTCAGCGCGCTGGGGTTCGTGACCGACGCCCAGCGCGACCGCGCCGGGGCCATCCTTCAACGCCGAACCGACCGGCTACCGTTCGCGGCACCGGCGAACTGGGGTGCGTTCGAACCGGTGCTCCGTGCCGCGGTCGACTCCCAGGTCGCGATGCTCGACGTCATTGCCGATAACGTCCGGCACCGTTTGGCCGACGCCTCGCGCCTGACCGAGACGCTACGTCGCTATGACGCGTCCTATCACGCCGAGCTGGCGTGGTGGACATCGCGTGCCGACGCCCCCGAGGGCGTCCCAACGGCCGCGTTGGTGTCCGAAACCGAAGCTCATCGAGTAGACGTGGGCCGCCACTTCCCGCCGGGCAGACACGGGGCACGGCGGCCCGAGATAGACCGGGATCACTCGAAGATTCTGGTCCTGTCCACACATGACGACACCCGCAGCAACGCGGTTGGGTGCGGTGAGGTGTTGTCGACCGTGCTGCTTGAGGCCACGATGGCGGGCCTGGCGACATGCACGCTGACCCACATGATCGAGATCGCGCACAGCCGCGCCATCGTTGGGGAATTGGCCCGAAGTCACGGGTTCCCGCAGGTCCTGATCAGGGTCGGCGCCGCACCGGATCCGGAGAGCCGCCCCACCCCGACACCGCGGCGACCATTGCCCGACGTACTCGAGATCCAGGCCTAAGTCGTGTGCACGCCAGTGCTGCTGGCGCCGGCACTATCAGTCAGAACTCGACCAGGCTCCTGAGGTTCTTCAGGCTCTCGGCCAGGGACCGGCCCACCTGTCGGGCCGCGACGCGGTCAGCGATCAGGCCCAACACCCCGCCATCGGAGTGGTAGGAAAGCCGCAACGCCACCAGGGTTCGACCGGGTCCCGCGTCACGCAGCCGGACACGGCCCCGCTGGGTCACACCGGTGATGTTGATCCAGGCCAGATCGCGCGCCTTGTCGAATTCCACCACCTCGGCGATGCCGCCCACCGGTACCGGGCCGATCTTCCACAACACGGTGTAGCGGGATCCGACCCCGGGTGGACCTTCGGTAATGGTCTCCCACCGCTCCAAGTACGCCAGGAAGGACGGGTAGCAAGCCGGGTCGCTGAGCACCTTCCACACCGCGTCGCGATCCGCGTTGACGACGAGCCGACGTTCGACGCGCATCAGCCGATCACCGGGAATCGACGCTCGCCGGCCAACCGATCTACTCCGGCCTGCAAGCTGGCCACAACCTTGTCGTACACCGCCTGATCGTCGCCGTCGACCTCGATCGGATCCTGCACCTCGATCACGATCTTGGCAGGCAGCGGGATATGGCCCAGCAAGTCGCCAACGTTCAGCCCCCATGGCAGCGCCAACGAGATCGGCACGCTCTTGAGCCGCAACACTCGGTCGACCATCAGCAGTCTGGCCAGCCACTGCCCGCGGCCGAGGAACAACGCCGTCTCCTGACCGCCGACACTGGCCACCGGGACGATCGGCACGCCGGCCTCGCGGGCCAGTCGCACGAAGCCCTTGCGGCCGCCGAAGTCGATGACGTGGCGCTGCCACGACGGGCGGCACACCTCATAGTCGCCACCCGGGTACACCAGCACCGCTGCGCCCGCCTCCAGCGCCAGCCGGGCGTTGTCGGGGTTAGCCGCCACGGCGCCAAACTTGCGAAGCCAGCGCAGCGCCGGGTAGGCAACCACCAGATTGTGCGCGAGCTGGTAGAACGGGCGCTCGACACCGAAGTAGGAGCAGAACGCCAGCGTGAACACGAACGTATCAGCCGGCACGTTGCCGCCGCTGTGGTTGCCGACCAGCAGAACCTGCCCGTCCGCCGGAATCCGGTCGAGGCCGCGCACATCGGCGCGGAAGTACAACACGGCAAGCAGCCAGGTGCCCGGCAGTTGGTCGCGAATATAGTCCGGGTCGCGCTGGTCCAGATCCGCCGCGGGAACCCAAGCAATCACCTGTTGCCGGGCCCACTCGATGATGTCGGCCACTCCCGCCATGACCCCAGCCTGGCACAGGCGGGCTGACCGTTGAAGATGTTTGCGGCCTTAGGTTCTGGCCCATTTGCGCTGGAAACGGCGCGATCAGGCCCGTTGAGCATGAGATCCACCGCCGCGCCATCACCTATTTCCTCTCCCACGACAACCGTGCGTGCCGACGACGCCACCCACCGGACAGCCGCAAATCGGGGCGCCGCCCCTCATACAGACACCGTGCACCTCGCCGCCGCTCCTGAACGCTGAATCCGTCCACATCGTCCCGGCGGGGTTCGCGATCACCACCACGATTGCATCGTCGTGCGGTGCTGCGGATGTCGTCTCGAACACCGCGATGCAAGTCAACGTGGTCGACGGCGCGCACGATGTCGCCGCTGGCACCTTCGACATGTCCGCACACCCTGTGGCCACCCCACCGGGCCGGGCAGCCACCCGAACCTTAGTCTTTCCCGCCGGAATGTATTGGTTGACACCAGATCTGCTCTCACAACGGCCCACGATGAACGCTCGCTACAACGGGCGGGCGACGCAGGACGCGGGGACGGAAGCACCAGGCGCAGCCAGCTTGACAGCCAAGGAGCCGGCATCACCCCAATTCGGAAGCCCCGAATCGGCTGCTCTCGTCGGACTGGGTGAGCTTGTCGACGCTGACCGAGCCGTCGTGCGTGATCTTCAGCAGTGGTGGCTACCGCAGGTGAGCTCGAAGCGTCCAGGTCTGGTGGCGGAGGGCATCACATGGACCAACGCGGACATCCTGCGCGACCCTCGCGCTGCGGCAACGATTTCCTCAGGCTCGGCTGGTGTGGTCGAGTGACTGGACGACATTCAGCTCGCCGAACTGGTGGGTGACTATCGTGGCACTGCCGATGACCACCCCCCAGCAAGTGGTGCGATGCGCAGGGATTGGACGCCGACCACTGCTTCGCAAAGATGATCAGCAGCGTGCTCGGGCCTGACGGGACGACTGTCTACCGCAAGTAACCACTAGGCGCAGTTGTACGCGCGGTCCCGAAGACGCCCGGCATCCCTTCATAACTCAGGGCCACCAGAACGACGAATCGAACCCAAGGCGCTTCCTGGAGTGTGGACGTGTCTGTTATGACGCGTTCGATTTGATTGCCGCCCGCCTCGGATTTCCGCCCGATTTCCCGTCAGTCGAAGCCGCCACCGCGCTGGTTTCGGGTTGCGCTGGTGAGCATGCACCCGGGCTGCTGAAGCCACCTCCCGTTGGGCTGTTACCCATTCAAGTGACCTTCGGCCCTGGCACCGTGCGTGCCGCTGTGGGAGGTTGACATTTGTAGCGCTGTGCGTGGCAGTGCACGCGGCCACCGGAGTGCTCGACCGACGAGGCGTGAATTTATGCGTCCCTCAGTCGGCGTGCACCCGAGGGTGGCTACGGCCGCTACCCGACACCGAATTGAGGCCCGGATGAGCTGGCGACAAGGAGTCGCTTCGGCCGCTCAGCGACGAACCGCCACAAAACGAGCGCACCGATCGTCTCCTGCGCAACCTGCACGACGAGGACGGCGGTGTCGGGCAACGATACCGGGCGAGTTCGATGCTGCATGACGTGTGCGTCGGGCTCGATCTGCCGACAGCTTGATGCGCTATGAGAGGACAGGTTATGAGTAAATCCAGGTACGTCCGCTTTTTTGAGGAGTTCGGCATCGACGATGTGCCGCTCGTCGGTGGAAAGAACGCGTCGCTGGGCGAGATGTTCCAGAAGCTGTCCGGGCAGGGCGTCCGCGTCCCGCACGGATTCGCCATCACCGCCCAGGCCTATCGCTACATGTTGGACAAGGCCGGCGCCTGGGGCCGTCTGCATGCCGAGTTCGACGAGCTGGACCCCGCCGACGTCGCCGCGCTGATGCGTAAAGGCAAGCGCGCCCGTGAGATCGTCTACGGCGCCGGGCTCCCCGACGATCTGGCCGCCGAGATTCTGGATGCCTACCGCAAGCTCCAACAGGAGTACGGCGAGGAGGTCAGTCTCGCTGTGCGGAGCTCGGCGACCGCCGAGGACCTGCCGACGGCGAGCTTTGCCGGCCAACAGGATTCGTATCTCAACATCAAAGGCGAACAGAGTCTGCTCGACACGTGCCGCCGTTGTTTCGCCAGCCTGTTCACTGATCGCGCCATTCATTACCGGGTCGACCAGGGCTTCGACCACTTCAAGGTCTCCCTGTCGATCGGCGTGATGAAGATGGTGCGCTCCGATATCTCTTCGTCCGGTGTGATGTTCTCCATCGACACCGAGTCGGGGTTTCGCGACGCCGTCCTCGTGACGGGCGCCTACGGCCTTGGCGAGAATGTGGTTCAGGGCGCCGTCGACCCCGACGAGTTCTACGTCCACAAGCCGACCTATCTAGCCGGCCATCGCACCGTGTTGCGCCGCCTCATCGGCGACAAGGCGGTGAAGATGATCCTCGTCGAGGGTGAGACGAAGAATACGACGCGAAACATCCCCACACCAAAGTCCGACCGTGCTCGGTTCTGCCTCACCGATGAGGACGTCCTCGAGCTGGCCGGCTACGCGTGCACCATCGAGGCGCACTACGGGCGGCCGATGGACATGGAGTGGGCCAAGGACGGTCTGGACGGAAAGCTCTACATCGTCCAGGCCCGCCCAGAGACGGTGGCCTCCCAGCACAGCGCAACGGCGCTGGAAACCTATCTGCTCGAGGGCCGAGGCGAGATACTCGCCGAGGGTCGCTCGGTCGGCGAGGGGATTGCCTCGGGCGTGGCGAGACGGATCGAGAACCCCAAGCACCTGTCCGAGTTCAAGCCCGGCGAGGTACTGGTCGCCGACACCACCACACCCGACTGGGAGCCGATCATGAAGACCGCCGCGGCGATCATCACCAACCGCGGCGGTCGCACCTGCCACGCGTCGATCATCGCTCGCGAACTCGGCATCCCCGCTGTGGTTGGCACCGGCGACGGAACCACTTGCGTGCCCGATGGCGAAGTGGTGACGGTGTCGTGTGCCGAGGGCGAGTCGGGCCGCGTGTACCGGGGCGAAGTGGGTTTCCATGTGGACCGCACCGAGGTGGCGGATCTGGCGCGGCCGCGAACCCAGATCATGATCAACCTCGGGAATCCCGATCTCGCCTTCAAAACGTCGTTCCTGCCGAACGACGGCGTGGGACTCGCTCGGATGGAGTTCATCATCAGCGAGTACATCCGGGTCCACCCGCTGGCCCTGCTACACCCCGAGAAGGTCGACGACTCCGAGGCGCGCAAGACGATCGATCGGCTCACGCAGGGCTATCCGGACGGGAGCGCCTTCTTCGTGGAACGCCTTTCCGAAGGAATCGGCACCATCGCCGCCGCCTTCTGGCCCAAGCCCGTCGTGGTACGGATGTCGGACTTCAAGACCAACGAGTACGCCAGCCTGATCGGTGGAGCAGCCTTCGAGCCGTCCGAAAGCAACCCGATGCTCGGTTTTCGAGGTGCCTCACGCTATGCGCATCCCGCCTACGCCGAGGGCTTCGCGCTGGAGTGCCGCGCGATGCGGCGTGTGCGCGAAGAGATGGGCCTGACGAACGTCATTCTCATGCTCCCGTTCGTGCGCCGAATCGCCGAGGCGGACCTTGTTCTCCAGACGATGGCCGACCTCGGTCTGCGACGGGGCGAGA
>NZ_JBKQTQ010000320.1:0-10984 GCF_052143115.1 Mycobacterium sp. | reverse complement strand
TTTTGCGTTTTCGATCCGCAAGGTCGAGATGTCGCAGACGTAGTCGTCTGCTTGCATTTGGCTCTCCTCGGGGATGCCGGCAACCGGTGACTGAAGGCGATTAACCCAATCACCGCTTTTCGCCGACGGACGCGCTTCCGTGTTGGTCACTTCGCCAGCTTCCACCACCGACTCGTCGGGCCGAAGGGCCCTAAGTCACCGATCTATCTGCCGCATGTCATCTCGTGGCGGAGACTCCTTCCGCCCACCCGACAAAATCGTGAGTCGTCGACAGCGGCCTGGCAGGCCGGGCGATCTCGTTGCGTATGCGTTCAGTTGCATATGCGTTTAAGGGAACGGCGGTCGCTGGAAAGCCCACGCCGCTACGGTTTTGTTTGTGACGACTCCTCCCAATGGTCTGGATGTACGGCGCCGGGCCGGCTGGTTGCCCGATGACCAGGACGACTTGGAGTCGTGGCTTGCCGGTCACCGCCAGCGGGTGGAGGCCAGGGCCGAGCGGGTGGTGCTGCATCCGGTGATCGCGGAGTTTCGCGAGTTGATCGACTCCGATGCGGTGGTGCGCATGTACGTGCAGCGGATGATTACCGAAGTGCCACGTAGGAAGCGGTACCGCAGGAATCACCTGGACGGTGTCGAGCAGATGCTGCGTCTGATCAACGCGGTGTTGACGATGGCACCCGAGTTCGGCGAGAACGCAGTCATCACGCCGTTCTGCGCGATTCTCGACCGGACAATGGGCACATCTTCAGGATTCGCGGCCTACCGGGATCCGCGGATCAACGCGATGCTCCAGAAGATCCTGACCGTCTGGTGCCGGTTTCTCAGCGGTGCCGAATCACTATATGTGCTCAACGATTCGCCGTCCGGCTGGAAGTGCGACGCAGCCCGGCGTGCCATCGGCATTGAGCAATTCGAGCACGACCCGGCCGATGAGCACTGGGGCTTTGGATCCTGGAACGACTTTTTCACCCGACGCTTCAAGGACGGCGCGCGTCCGGTGGCCTCGCCGCAAGACGACAAGGTAATCGTCAACGCCTGCGAGTCGACGCCCTACCGGCTTGCCACCGGTGTCAACCGCCAGGATCGGTTTTGGATCAAAAGCCAGCCCTATTCGCTGCAGGACATGCTGGGCAATGACGATTCGGTGGATCAGTTCGTCGGCGGAACCGTCTATCAGGCGTATCTGAGCGCGATGAATTATCACCGGTGGCACAGTCCGGTGGCCGGAACGATTGTCAGGGCCTTCCTCCAGCAGGGCACTTACTTCTCGGAGGCCGTTTCGGAGGATTGGGACGCGGTCGCCCCGCCGGTTTCGCAGTCCTATCTCGCGCATGTCGCGGTGCGAGCGATCATCCTGATCGAAGCCGATGATCCTGTCATCGGCCTTGTGGCTTTCGTGGCGATCGGCATGGACGAGGTCTCCTCTTGCGTGATCGGCAAACATGTGACGCCTGGCTACCACGTTGGAAAGGGTCAGGAACTCGGGTGTTTTCAGTTCGGCGGTTCGACTCACTGCCTGGTCTTTCGACCGGGCGCGATCGCCGACTTCACCCTCGCGGCCCTTCCCCAGCCGAACAACCCCGACGCGCCGCAGGTGCTGGTCTGCTCGAAGCTCGCCATCGCCAATACCACCGCGTAATCGCCGCCAGCGCTGTAATGCATTTAGCCGCAACGCAACCCGCCCGCTATCAACAGTGAATCGATTGATTGCGTGCCGTTAATCTGCGATGGGCCGACTTCGACAGCCGATCCGCGTCACCGTCGATCGGCTATATCGCGCGAATCACACACGGCGCGCCTATAGTTTGCAGCGACAACGGGAGGCCGCCGTGCCATTGAAGTTACGCCCGGCGACCGCAGCCGACGTGCCGGAGTGTGGACGCATCTGCTATGACGCGTTCGACTCGATCGCCGTGCGCCACGGGTTTCCGCACGAGTTCCCGTCGGTCGAGGTCGCCACCGCCTTGGTTTCGGGGCTGATCGAACATCCCGGCTTTTTCGCCATCGTCGCTGAGGACGACGGTCGACTCGTGGGGAGCAGCTTTCTTGACGAGCGGTCGACGATTGTCGGGGTGGGCCATGTCACGGTCGCGCCGGACATGCAGGACCGTCACGTCGGCCGCACACTGCTCGACGCGATGCTGCAGCGCAGCGAGGAACGGCGGGTACCGGGCGTGCGACTGTTGCATGCTGCCTACAAGAACCGTTCAATGTGCCTGTACGCCAAGGTCGGGTTCGACGTCCGCGAGCCGTTCGCTGCAATGCAAGGCGACCCGCTGGACCTGCGGATCCCCGGTTACGGTGTCCGCGCGGCAACGGCGACTGACCTCGAGACGTGCAACGCGCTGTGTGTACGCGCGCACGGCCACGATCGCAGCGGCGAGTTAGGCGACTCGCTCGCACATGGCACGGCCAGGGTGGTCGAACGCGGCGGACGGATCACCGGGTATACGGCCGGGATCGGCTTCTACACGCACTCGGTGGCCGAGACTAATGACGATCTACAAGCGCTGATCGGTAAGGCTGAGGCATTCCAGGGGCCCGGGTTTCTTGTCCCGGTGCGCAACACCGACCTGCTGCGCTGGTGCCTGGCCCACGGGCTGCGTGTGGTCTTTACAGTGAACTTGATGACGATTGGCCTGTATTCGGAGCCGCGCGGCGCGTTTCTCGCGTCGACGTGGTACTGAAGGACCGCGGGTCGCGGGGTGCTCAGCACCCCGTGTGACCAAAGGCGCTTGGCTGGATAAGCAAGTAGCCCTTGTGGTTTGCCGTGAGCGATCCTGTGTTGATCGGCCACAAAGCCTCGGCCGGGCCACCCGCGGGTCTAATGTCGAGCCGCTTCAGGGTCAAACGGCCCTATTCGGGCGCGATGCGCATCGCTGACGATGGCAAGACGTAGGGCACAAGACATCGGGCACACAACAAAGGGGAGTCCCAATGGGCGCTATTACGACGGTCGCGGTGGCCGGTGCCACCGGGTATGCGGGTGGGGAGATTCTGCGTTTGCTTCTGGGCCATCCGGCGTTCACAGACGGCCGGCTGACCATCGGCGCGCTGACGGCGGCCGCCAGCGCGGGCAGCACGCTGGTCGAACACCACCCGAACCTGCTGCCGCTCGGTGCTCGAGTGTTGCAGTCCACCGATGAGAACGTGCTGTCCGGTCACGACGTGGTGTTTATGGCGTTGCCACCCGGCCATTCGGCCCCCTTGGCGCAACGGCTCGGTCCGGACACTGTGATCATCGACTGTGGCGGCGACTTCCGGCTGCGTGACGCGGCTGCCTGGGAGCGGTTCTACGGCACGCCGTACGCGGGCAGCTGGCCCTACGGGCTGCCCGAGCTACCCGGTGCCCGCGACCGGCTGCGCGGCGTCACCCGGATAGCGGTCCCGGGCTGTTATCCGACCGCGGCGCTGCTCGCGCTGGTGCCCGCCGTGGCCGAAGGCCTGGCCGAACCCGCCGTGACGGTGGTCGCGGTCAGCGGCGCGTCGGGCGCCGGCCGTACGGCAAAGACCGAGTTGCTCGGCTCGGAGGTCATCGGGTCGGCGCGGGCTTATAACATCGGCGGCGTCCACCGGCATACCCCCGAGATCGCCCAAGGCCTGCGCGCGGTGACCGATCGCGATGTGTCGGTGAGTTTCACCCCGGTGCTAATCCCGATGGCCCGCGGGATCCTGGCCACCTGCACGGCCCGCTGCATCGCGCCGCTGCCGCAGGTGCGCGCCGCCTACGAAAAGCACTACGGCGGTGAGCCGTTCGTGCACCTCTTGCCAGAAGGTCAGCTCCCCCACACCAAGGCGGTGATCGGCAGCAACGCCGCCCAGATGGCAGTCGCCGTCGACGAGGACGCCGAAACGCTGGTGGCCGTTTGTGTGATCGACAACCTCGTCAAGGGCACCGCCGGGGCGGCCATCCAGTCGATGAACCTCGCGCTGGGCTGGCCGGAGACCGACGGGCTATCGGTTGTGGGCGTGGCGCCGTGACCAGCGTATCCGCGGATACCCGGCTGGTGCACACCGAGGGGGTCACCGCACCCGCCGGGTTCCGGGCTGCCGGCATCGCCGCGGGCATCAAAGCATCGGGGTCACTGGACCTGGCGCTGGTGTTCAACGAGGGCCCCGGCTACGGTGCCGCCGGAGTGTTCACCCGCAATCAGGTCAAGGCCGCCCCGGTGTGGTGGACGCAGCACGTCGTGAGCACCGGGCGGCTGCGCGCGGTGATCCTCAACTCCGGCGGCGCCAACGCCTGCACCGGCGCGGACGGCTACCAGGACGCCTACGACACCGCCGAGGCCGTCGCGGCCGCGCTGTCGGACCGCGGCATCGAGACGGGGGCCACCGAGGTCGCGGTCGGCTCCACCGGGCTGATCGGCGACCGCCTCCCGATGGACAAGGTGCTGGCCGGGGTGCAGCAGATAGTCCACGAGGTGGCCGGCGGGCAGGATAACGGCGAGCAAGCCGCGCGAGCGATCATGACGACCGACACCGTGCCTAAACAGGTGGCGCTGCACCATGGCGACAATTGGGCGGTCGGCGGCATGGCCAAGGGTGCGGGCATGCTGGCGCCGTCGCTGGCAACGATGCTCTGCGTGCTGACCACCGACGCCGTCGCCGACACCGCCGCGCTGGATCGGGCGCTGCGCCGCGCGACCGAGCTGACCTTCGAGCGGCTCGATATCGACGGCTGCACCTCCACCAACGACACCGTGTTGTTATTGGCATCGGGGGCCAGCGCAATCACGCCGACCCAGGACGATCTCGACGATGCGGTGCTGCGGGTCTGTGACGATCTGGCCGCCCAGCTGCGGGCCGACGCCGAGGGTGTCACCAAACGCGTCACGGTCACGGTGACCGGCGCACCGACCGAGGCCGACGCGCTGACCATCGCGCGCACTGTGGCCCGCGACAACCTCGTCAAGACCGCGCTGTTCGGCTCGGACCCGAACTGGGGACGGGTGGTGGCCGCGGTCGGCATGGCACCGATCACCGTGGACCCGGACCGGATCAGGGTGTCGTTCAATGGTTCTCCCGTCTTCGTCGACGGTGTCGGGGCGCCGGGTGCCCGCGAGGTGAACCTGAGCGGCGCCGACATCGAAGTCGTGATCGATCTGGGCCTCGGTGCCCAGGAGGCCTCCATCCGCACCACCGACCTGTCCCACGGCTACGTCGAAGAGAACTCGGCCTACAGCTCATGACTTCTTCCAATGTCGCCGGCCAGGCGGCTGAACCCAATGTCGCCGGCCGAGCGGCTCCGCCGGTCACCGTTACCCGCGACGTCAAGGCCCGGGTGCTTGCCGAGGCGTTGCCGTGGCTCAAGCACCTGCACAACAAGATCGTCGTGGTCAAATACGGCGGCCACGCGATGATCGACGACACGCTGCGGCGCACGTTCGCCGCCGACATGGTGTTTTTGCGCAACTGCGGCATCCAGCCGGTCGTCGTGCACGGCGGCGGCCCGCAGGTCAGTGCGATGCTCAAACGGCTCGGGATCACCAGTGAATTCAAGGGCGGGTTCCGGGTTACCACGTCGGAGGTGCTCGACGTGGCCCGGATGGTGCTGTTCGGCCACGTCGGACGGGAACTGGTGAACTTGATCAACACGCACGGGCCCTATGCAGTCGGCATCACCGGCGAGGATGCGCAGCTGTTCACCGCGGCGCGGCGCAGCGTCATGGTCGACGGGGTGCCCACCGACATCGGCCTGGTCGGCGACATCCTAAGCGTCAACACCGACGCGATGCTGGATCTCATTGCGGCGGGCCGTATTCCGGTGGTCTCATCCATTGCCCCGGACGCCGCGGGCGTGGTGTATGACGTCAACGCCGACAGCGCCGCAGCCGCGCTGGCGCCGGCGTTGCGAGCCGAAAGGCTACTCATCCTGACCGACGTCGAGGGGCTCTACACCCACTGGCCGGACCAAGGTTCGCTGGTCAGCGAGATCGACACCGTGACGGTGGCCGAACTGCTGCCGTCGCTGGAGTCCGGCATGGTACCCAAGGTCGAGGCCTGCCTGCGCGCGGTGGAGGGCGGGGTACCTGCCGCGCACATAATCGACGGTCGGCTCGAGCATTGCGTGCTAGTTGAGCTTCTCACCCACGACGGCGCCGGAACCAAGGTGGTGCGCGCATGACCAGCACCGACACGATGCTCAAGCGGTGGGACGCCGTAATGATGCGCTGTTACGGCACCCCGCCGCTCGCGCTCGCCTCCGGTGACGGCGCGGTGGTCACCGACGTCGACGGCAACACCTACATCGACTTTCTGGGCGGAATCGCGGTCAATCTTCTGGGACACTGTCATGCCGCGGTGATCGAGGCGGCGACCCGCCAGCTGACCACGCTGGGCCACACTTCCAACTTTTACGCTCACGAGCCCGGCATCGCGCTGGCCGAAGCCCTCGTCGACCGGTGGGGCGTCGAGGGCGCGCGGGTGTTCTTCTGCAATTCCGGCGCCGAAGCCAACGAGTTGGCGTTCAAGCTGTCCCGGCTCACCGGCCGCACGAAACTCGTTGCCGCCCAACGGGGCTTTCACGGCCGCACGATGGGGTCACTGGCTCTGACCGGCCACCCTGAAATCTCGGCGCCGTTCGCCCCGCTGCCCGGCGAGGTCGCCCACGTGCCGTACGGCGACGTCGACGCGCTCGCGGCCGCCGTGACCGACGACACCGCGGTCGTGTTCCTCGAACCGATCATGGGCGAGGCCGGCGTCGTGGTCCCACCGGCCGGCTATCTGGTTGCCGCCAGGGAAATCACCGCCGCGCATGGCGCGCTGTTGGTGATCGATGAGGTGCAGACCGGGATGGGCCGCACCGGAGCGTTTTTCGCCCACCAGCACGAAGGGATCACCCCCGATGTGGTAACGCTGGCCAAGGGGCTCGGCGGCGGGCTGCCGATTGGGGCGTGCCTGGCGGTCGGGCCCGTCGCGGCGCTGCTAACGCCCGGCTTGCACGGCAGCACGTTCGGCGGCAATCCGGTCTGCGCGGCCGCGGCGCTGGCGGTCTTGCGCACGCTGGCCGACAACAACCTGATCGAACGCGCCAACGCGCTCGGCAAGTCGCTCCGCGTTGGCATCGAGTCGCTGAATCACCCCTTGGTGGACCATGTTCGGGGCCGCGGCCTGCTGCGCGGTGTAGTCCTGACCAAGGAGGCCGCCAAGCCGGTGGAGGCCGCCGCCCGCGAGGCCGGCTTCCTCGTCAACGCCGCCGCTGCGGACGTGATCCGGCTGGCTCCGCCGCTGGTGATCACCGAGGCGCAGATCGACCAGTTTGTGACGACCCTCCCGGATGTGCTGGACAAAGCGGCGGCATGAGGGTGCGGTACTGAGATAACGCTGGCTCGCCTGACGAGCTCCTCGGGAACACGACCCCGGAGGGCGTGCCAGGGCATCTGGTCATCCCAGCGGTCCAAAAAGTCCCGACCTCACCCCAATCGCTCCTTATAAGGGTCCAAATGCTCTGGTGGCCCGTGCCGTCGCGACCCATCCTGGGAAAGCGAAGGAGGGCGACGATGCCCAAACATTGGTTGGTGATGGAGGGTGAAGGACTCCCGGCGCCGTTTCGCGCCCGACTAGCCGGAGCTGGGCGGCATCTGCCTGCCACTGTGCTCACAACAGACGAATTGATGGCGACCACGCGTCATAACACGCACATCGATCTGGAACGACTGACCGGCATACACGAACGTCGCGTCTCGATTGGAGACGATGACTCCTACACTCTGGCAACCTCGGCCGCGCTGGACTGCCTGGACAAGGCACAACAGCAGGCCGCGTCGCTCGATGTGGTGATCAGTTGCAGCATCACGAAGTTTCGCGGCGGCCTGACGCAGTGGATAGAGCCAACTATGAGCAGCGCCGTTGCCCGCGCGATCGGGGCAACTAAGGCGATGACCTTCGACCTGTCCAACGCGTGTGCCGGAATGCTGACCGGTGTCACGGTGCTCAACAATTGGATCCGGCAGGGAGCCGTCGAGCGCGGGTTGGTGGTCAGCGGCGAGTACATCTCGCAGCTCGGCCAGAATGCGGCCCGGCACATCCACAACATCATGAGCAAAGAACTCGCGTGCCTGACACTGGGCGATGCGGGAGCGGCACTTCTGCTCGAACGTGCCACCTCCGGGTCTGGCGGCATCAGCCTTGCCGGATTCACCACGGTTGCCGACTACAGCCGGCTGTGCCTTGCCTACCCGAAGGGGCATGATCCCGGTGCCCGGATGTTCACCAATTCTCGCGGGATCCAGCGGGCAGCCATTGCCGACACCCCGCTCTTACTGCACGAAGTCCTCGAAGCAGCCGGCATCGCGATACACGACATCGATCACGTGATCACGCATCAGACCTCGGCCCGCGCGATACGCAAGGGGATGGCCGCGGTGTCCGCTTCATTGGGTGACAGTCCACGGCACGACGCCGTGATCACCGTCGATCGGTACGGAAACACGGCGTCGACGACCCACACGGTGGCCCTCGTGGAAGAACTCGAAGCCGGGCGGATCCGGCCGGGCGAAACTATCGCCTTGATTGCTCTGGCATCAGGTCTGGAGATCGGCGTCGTTCTCCTCACCGTGGACGAGGATTTGGTGGGCCGCTATGGGCACAGTGATTGATCGCCTCGACGTCACCCGAGGTGGTTGGCGCACCCGTCACAGCGCACTGCATCTGGCGGTCGCGGCGGCCAAGACCTGTTTGCAACGAGCGGGCCGAGAGCCCGACGACGTGGACCTTCTGATCAATACCGGCATCTACCGCGACAAGAATCTGGCGGAGCCCGCCCTCGCTGCGCTCATCCAGGAGGACATCGGGGCCAACCCCGAGGACCCACACGACGACGCTCACGGCACGTTCTCCTTCGACATTTCGAACGGAACCTGCGGAGTCCTCACCGCCTTGCAGATCGTCGACGGATTCCTGCGGTCACACACCATCAACTGCGCCCTGGTCGTCGCGAGTGACGCCAACCCGGGGCGCGGGATGAGTGAGCACTTTCCGTTCTCCCCCGTCGGGGCGGCACTGTTGTGCGGCTGGAGCGAGGACGACTTCGGACTCGGCCGTGTGCACTGGGTGACCATCCCCGACGACGGTGAAAACTTCCGCGCCACTGTCGGACTCGAAGACGCGCGCAATGTGCTTCGATTCAGCGGGTCGGCGGCGATGGACGAGCAATTCGCCGCCGCCGGCGCCCAAGTCGCCCAAAGCTGCCTTCAGGAGGCCTCGCTCGGCCTTTCCGACGTCGACATCATCGTCGCCTCGCCGGCCCGGCACGGCTATCGCGCGGCACTGGCCGCCAAACTCGCAATACCGGTGGAACGGATCATCGTCGCCGACGACGAACGCATGCACACCGCCTCGCTAGTCGCGGCACTCCTTGCAGCCGAGGAACTCTCGCCCGGCGCCCGCATTCTGCTCGTTGCCGCCGGCGCGGGAGTCACCGCGGGTGCCGCTCTCTACCGCGACGCGCTGCATCCGGTGTAGCAGACATGAAATCACCGACGAGGTCGGGATCCACAATTGTGACCCTGACGATGAATCCGGCGCTCGACATCACCACGGACACCGATCGGGTGATTCCCACCGATAAAATGCGCTGCGGGGTGCCCCGTTACGATCCCGGCGGCGGCGGAATCAACGTCGCGCGAATCGCCCATGTGCTCGGCGCATCGGTGTCGGCGCTCTTTCCGGCGGGTGGTCACGCCGGCAACAAGGTGACCGATCTTGTCGCTGACTCCGGGGTTCCGGTGCAGCGGATCACCGTGGCTTGCTCCACCAGGGAAAGCTTCACCGTGGACGAGCGCAGCACCGGCCGGCAGTACCGCTTCGTGCTCCCGGGTCCGCCGCTCACCGGTGCCGAGCAGGCCGAGTGCCTTGAAAAGCTAAGTGCTGCTGCAGGATCCGCGGATTTCGTGGTGGCGAGCGGTAGCCTGCCGCCTGGTGTTGCTGCCGACTTCTATCAGCTGGTCGCCGACCTCTGTCGCGAGCGCGGTGCGCGGCTGATTCTGGACACCTCCGGAGCTGGACTGCGACATATCTCTTCCGGCGTCTTTCTGCTCAAGCCGAGCGTGCGAGAACTGCGCGAATGCGTCGGCCGGGAACTCATCAGCGAGTCAGCGCAGCTCGCCGCGGCGCACGAACTCATCGACCGCGGCTGCGCTCAGTTCGTCGTCGTGTCACTCGGGTCCGAGGGGGCTCTGCTTGCTACACCGCATGGAAGCCAACGTTATTCGGCGGTAATGGTGCCTTGCGGCAGTGGCGTGGGCGCCGGCGACGCCATGGTCGCCGGCATCACCGTGGGCCTGAGCCGTGGCTGGCAACTCAACAAGGCGGTGCGGCTGGGCATCGCCGCCGGTGCGGCCATGCTGCTGACTCCCGGCACCGCGCCCTGCACCCGTGAAGATGTCGAGCGACTTTTCGAGATGGTCCCCGACCCCACAGACGTCGATCGCGACCAATGGTTGTCCGCTCAAGCAAAGACATCGCCATGACGCCCGTCACCGTCGATCCGCGCTACCACGACGCCGTAATCTTCAACCTCGACGCTGTGCTGGCCGACACTGATGGTGTTCTGTTCGAGTCGACGATCAACCTAGTGCGAAAATTACTCGACGTCGGGATCGCCACGGCGGTCCACTCGTTGCACCCTGGCGGTCAACAGCTCTTGAAAGCCGCTGGGATTGATAACCTTTTCGGTGTCTGTGTCGATGGCGTGCCTGCCGCCGTCCTCGCCGAAGCCACCCGCCGACTCGGTGTGCGTCCGCAACGGTCCGTCGTCGTCGACGACGCCGGTGAGGGGATAGCGGCGGCCCACGACGGCGGTTTCGCACTGGTCATCGGTGTCGACCGCACCGGGCATGCCGACAGACTACTGCTGTGCGGCGCCGACGTTGTGGTTGCGGACCTGGACGACGTCGCTGTACGCGTGGGTGACCGGCGGATCTCGCAGCTTCCCGATGCGGTGGAGTCATACGGTCAGATCATCGGTGTTCTGGGCGCCCGA
>NZ_JBKQTQ010000319.1:0-2872 GCF_052143115.1 Mycobacterium sp. | reverse complement strand
GACCTCCGCAAGAAAACTAGAACGTGTTTCAGAAATCGGGTCCCGAGACCGCTCCTGCCTTGTTACGGTGGCGCCCGTGATCCTGGACAAATTCCGACTCGACGACAACGTCGCCGTCGTCACCGGTGGCGGGCGCGGCCTCGGCGCGGCCATCGCACTGGCCTTCGCTGAGGTCGGCGCCGACGTTGTCATTGCCTCGCGCACCCAATCCGAACTAGAGGCCGTTGCCGATCAGGTCCGCGCTGCGGGACGTCGGGCCCACGTCGTCACCGCGGACCTGGCCCACCCCGAGGCGACCGCGGAACTCGCCGGCCAGGCCGTCGAAGCCTTCGGACGGCTGGACATCGTGGTCAACAACGTCGGCGGCACCATGCCCAACGCCCTGTTAAGCACGTCGACGAAGGACCTCAAAGCCGCGTTCACCTTCAACGTCGCCACCGCGCACGCGTTGACCACCGCCGCGGCGCCGCTGATGCTGGAGCATTCCGGCGGCGGCAGCATCATCAACATCACCTCGACGATGGGACGGGTGGCCGGCCGCGGTTTCGCCGCCTACGGCACCGCCAAGGCCGCACTCGCCCACTACACCCGGCTGACCGCGCTGGACCTGTGCCCGCGAATCCGGGTCAACGCCATAGCACCGGGGTCGATCGCCACCTCGGCGTTGGACATCGTCGCCTCCAACGACGAACTGCGAGCGCCGATGGAAAAGGCGACACCGATGCGCCGTCTCGGCGAGCCCGACGAGATCGCAGCCGCCGCAGTGTATTTGGCGTCACCGGCGGGTGCCTATCTCACCGGCAAGGTGCTCGAAGTCGACGGTGGCATCACCTTCCCCAATCTCGACCTACCGATCCCGGACCTGTGACCATGGCCATTCGCGTCGCCCAGATCGGCACCGGCAACGTCGGCGTCCATGCGCTGCGGGCATTGATCACCAACCCGGAGTTCGAGCTCACCGGGGTGTGGGTGTCGTCGGAATCCAAAGCCGGTAAAGACGCCGGAGAACTTGCCGGACTGAAGGATTCGACCGGCATCACCGCGACCACCGACCTCGACGCGGTGCTCGCCACCAATCCGCAATGCGCGGTCTACACCGCGATGGCCGACAACCGATTGCCCGACGCCCTCGACGATTACCGGCACATCCTGGCCGCCGGGGTCAACGTCGTCGGCAGCAGCGCGGTCTTCCTGCAGTACCCCTGGCAGGTGCTTCCGCAAGAGATGCTCGCGCCGATCGAAGATGCTGCGCGGGAAGGCAATTCGAGCCTGTTCGTCAACGGCATCGATCCCGGGTTCGCCAACGACCTGCTACCGCTAGCGCTGGCGGGCACCTGCCAGAACATCCAGCAGATCCGCTGTATGGAGATCGTCGACTACGCCACCTACGACAGCGCGACGGTCATGTTCGACGTGATGGGGTTCGGCAAACCGATCGACGAGATCCCGATGCTGCTGCAACCGGGCGTACTGAGCCTGGCCTGGGGATCGGTAGTGCGGCAGCTTGCCGCCGGGCTGGGTCTCGAACTCGACACCGTCGAAGAGATGTATGTGCGCGAACCAGCGCCCGAGGACTTCGATATCGCGTCCGGACATATCCCCAAGGGCAGCGCCGCGGCGCTGCGATTCGAGGTGCTCGGATTGGTCGACGGCGATCCCGTCGTCGTGCTGGAACATGTCACCCGACTGCGGGATGACCTCTGTCCGGACTGGCCGCAACCGGCCCAGGCCGGCGGGTCCTACCGCATCGAGATCACCGGCGAACCGTCGTACGGCGTCGACGTCTGCTTGAGCAGCCGCAAGGGCGACCACAACCACGCCGGCCTGGTGGCCACCGCGATGCGCGTCGTCAACGCCATCCCCGCGGTGGTGGCCGCCCCGCCCGGAATCCGGACCACGCTGGACCTGCCGCTGGTCTCCGGCCGCGGCCTCTACGCCGTGGGCTGAATGTTTCGGCTAACCTAACTTTCTTATTCGTCGCATGAAAGTGAGTTAGGTGACGCAGGAGACCCGCGCCCCGCTCAAGACGGGCTGGTATCTACTCGGCCCCGCATTCGTCGCCGCGATCGCCTATGTCGACCCGGGCAATGTGGCCGCCAACGTCAGCGCCGGCGCACAGTTCGGCTTTTTGCTGCTGTGGGTCATCGTCATTGCGAACGTGATGGCCGGCCTTGTGCAATACCTGTCGGCGAAGCTCGGGCTGGTGACCGGACGATCGCTGCCGGAAGCGGTCGGCGCGCAGCTGAGCCGGCGAGCACGGCTGGCTTTTTGGGCGCAGGCCGAGGTCGTCGCGATGGCCACCGACGTTGCCGAGGTGATCGGCGGGGCGATCGCTCTGCGCATCCTGTTTCACCTGCCGCTGCTGATCGGCGGGCTGATCACCGGGGCGGTGTCGCTGCTGCTGCTGAGAATCCAGGACCAACGCGGCCAGCAGCTGTTCGAACGGGTCATCACCGGATTACTGCTCGTCATTGCGATCGGCTTCACGGCCAGTTTCTTTGTCGCAACGCCGCCTCCCGATGCCGTGATCGGCGGGCTGGTCCCGCGATTCCGCGGGACGGAGAGCGTGCTGCTGGCCGCCGCCATCCTGGGCGCGACGGTCATGCCACATGCGGTGTATCTGCATTCCGGGTTGGCCCGCGACCGGCACGGCCATCCCGAGCCGGGCCCGCAGCGGCGTCGGCTACTGCGCGTCACCCGGTTGGACGTCGCGCTGGCGATGGTGGTCGCCGGCGGGGTGAACGCCGCCATGTTGCTGATCGCTGCGCTCAATATGCGGGAGCGCGGCCGCACCGGTTCCATCGAGGGCGCGTACACGGCTGTGCGCGACACCGTGAGCCCGACGATCGCGGTGTTCTTCGCGGTCGGATTA
>NZ_JBKQTQ010000318.1:0-2667 GCF_052143115.1 Mycobacterium sp. | reverse complement strand
AGGATGCGGTCGAGGCGTTGGATGTTGCCGTACTTCCGGTGGTAGCGGTCCCAGTCCAATTCGTCCAATTCGCCGTATCCCTCGAACTGGCTGATGACGCCGTCGTGGAATGGGACGTACATTCGTCGGCTCACCTCATCCCAGTGCGCCAGTTCCTCAGTGTGCAGTCCGAGCGTTTCCCGTAAGTCGAGTCGGTTCGGCAGCGGTAGCAGTTTCAGTGCGTCGAAGGCCCGCATGATCACCCAGACCGCCATCACGTTGGTGTAGGCGTTGTTGTCGATGCCGTCGTAAGGCGCGTCGGGGTAGCCCGAGTGGAATTCATCGGGCCCGATGACGCCTCGGATGCTGTAGCGTCCGCGTTCCTGGTCGTAGCTGGCCCTACTTACCCAGAAGCGTGCGATCTCGGCCAGCATCTCCGTGCCATAGTCGATCAGGTAGGCGAGATCCCCGGTGACCTGATAACACTTCCACGCGCTATTGGCGACGGCGATGCCGATGTGGTGCGCACGGGCGCTCGAGTCGGGGTTCCACCGGCCGCTGCGCGGATTGAGGTGCAGGCGTTGGCTTTCCTCGCGTCCATCGCTGCCGGATTGCCACGGGAACATCGCGCCGGAGTAGCCCGCCGCCTGGGCGGCGTGACGCGCCTCGGGCAGGCGCCGGTAGCGGTATCCCAGCAGCGACCGGGTGATCATAGGCAGCCGTAAGTTGAGTACCGGGAAGATGAACAGCTCGTCCCAGAAGATGTGCCCGCGATATGCCTCACCGTGAAGTCCGCGAGCCGGCACCCCGACATCGAGGTCGGAACTGTTGGGTGAAACCGTCTGCAGCAGATGCAGGAGATGCAGTCGCAGGATGCGCGATTCGTCGGTGAAATCCTCGAACTCGATGGACAGGCGCTCCCACAGATGTACCCAGTCATTCAGGTGCCCGTCGCGCAACTCGGCGAACCGGCCGAGTCGGCTCAGCCAGCGCTGGGCATCGACAGCGGGTTCGGACGTCGCGACATCGCGCCCGGTGAAGACGGTCACGATCTTCTCCACCGTCACCGCGTCACCGACTGACATCTCGACGGCGATATCGTGACCGATTTCGGCTCCCTGGTCGACAAGGCGGTAGGTGGCCGGGACGGGCGTCCCGTCACGCCACACGATGCTTCGCGCCGCCATGGCAAGGGGAACGCGCGATTGAGTCGTCTGAACTGTCAGCAGCACCGAGTTGTCGTTGATCTCCCGCTTTTCCACCAACCCAAGATGATCGTTGGCCAAGTCCCGGTACCGCTCGACTAGCGAGTTCGTGACGTTGCCGTCCAGCGTGGATCGAATTTCGATGGTCCCTGACCAGTCCTCGGCGACGATCGTCGTCGCAAGGGCACCGACGTGGGGCATGTGCATCGCGACGAATCGTTGCTGGGTCAGCGAACTGGTGCGTCCGGCGTCATCACAGAAGCGCACCTCCCTGGTCAGTACCGCGCCGCGAAGGTCGAAGGTCTGCCTGTAGGACAGCACCCTGACCGCGTCGATGTCGAACCAGCTGCCGCCGTCGACCCGGAAGGTCAGGGCAAGCCAGTTAGGCAGGTTGACCAAACTCTCGTTGTCGATTGCGGTACCCGATACGTCATCGACGAGACGGTTGTAAACCCCGGCGGCATAGGTGCCCGGATAGTGCACCTGGTCGGCCTTCGATTCGGGCGCCGCGCCCCGGGTGGCGAAGTAGCCATTTCCCACCGTGCACAACGACTCACGAAGCTTCTCGTTCTGCGG
This sequence comes from Mycobacterium sp., assembly GCF_052143115.1. Taxonomy (GTDB): domain Bacteria; phylum Actinomycetota; class Actinomycetes; order Mycobacteriales; family Mycobacteriaceae; genus Mycobacterium. Next base: position 907 of record NZ_JBKQTQ010000318.1, on the reverse strand, counting down.
GTCATACCCCTCGAAGGTGAAATCCCACGCCTTGTCCGACGTCTGGTGTTTGTTCGCCAGCCAATTCGACCCGCGCTGGATGAACTCGCGCACCTGATCGGGACTCTGCAGACTGAAACGGGCGGCCGTCTTGCGGTCGCCGTCCTCGTCGTGCCGCACAACAATCCCGATGCCGTCGAATCCGACTGCGTCGAACGCGTCTTCGTCGGTGAGGTCGTCGCCGATGTAGATCGGCAGCAGCGAACCCGTAGCGTCGATGCGATCACGAATCCAGGCCAGCGTGGTCCCCTTGTCCCAGTCGATGTCGGGCCGCAGCTCGACGACCTTGCGACCGTTCGTCACGCGTAGGCCATCTCGCTGTCCGACCTTGTGTGTGGCAGCCACGATCTCGCCGATGTGCTCCGGTGCGACCTGGCGGTAGTGAACCGCGACGGCGAAGCGCTTATGTTCCACCCGTACTCCGGGAACCTCCGCCAGGCTCTCGCCTAACTCGGCCGCCGCACGCTCGAGGACACCGACGGCGGCGCCGGCCGCTTCGTTCTGATGGTAGGTGCCGTCCGGTCCGGTCAGCTCAAAGCCGTGGCTGCCCGCGTACCAGATACCCGATACCGGTACCCGAGCGCGGATATCGGCGAGGTCGCGGCCGCTCAATATGGCGACCGGGCATTGCAACGCCACGCTTTCCAGCGCCTTGGCCGCTCCGTCGACGAGGGCGGCGGCGCCGGGATCGGCAACGATGGGGGACAAGGTTCCGTCGTAGTCGAAAAACAACACCGGTTCTCGGGCGCCCAGAACACCGATGATCTGACCGTATGACTCCACCGCATCGGGAAGCTGCGAGATCCGCCGGTCACCCACGCGTACAGCGACGTCGTCCAGGTCCGCAACCACAACGTCGGCGCCGCAC
>NZ_JBKQTQ010000317.1:0-17732 GCF_052143115.1 Mycobacterium sp. | reverse complement strand
AATCCGCCCGGCACAGCGGCGGTGCTGCCCCGGGCGATCGGGAACAGCAAGTCGACCACCCGCTGGCCGGTGGTCAGCGCGACCACGTCGTCGCGTCGACGGCGATAGGGTCGTGGCTGCCGCACCGGCCACTGCGCCGCGATGGCCACCGGCTGTCCGCCGACTGTGGCGATCGCCTCATCGGCGGCGTAATCACCAGCGGCGGCAATCCAATCCAGCGTGCCCGATATCCCGGCGGGAACCTGCACACGGTGTGGCACTGATCCGGTGCGTGGCACCATGCCAAGCACGGTACCGGCCGTCAGTTCGGCGCCGATAGTCGTGCTCGGCTCGAAATGCCATGTCGAGTGGTCGATTTCATTGTCATGGCCGGGTGTCAACCAAGTTGGCGCGGTGTGCAGGGGCCGCAGCAACCCGTCGAACACCCCGCCCAGCAGCCCGGGTCCCAGCGACGCCGACAATGGGCGACCCAGCGCGACGACGCCGGCGCCGGGCCCCAGGCCGCCGGTGTACTCGTAGGCCTGTACCGTCACCTGCTCACCGCGGATCGCGACCACCTCGGCGGGGATTCGCTCGGTTCCCAGCGTCACCAACTCATGCATCGCCAGCGCGGCGGCGACGTCGATTTCCACCAGCGGCCCCGATACCCGCACCACCCGAGCCATGTCCCCTATGACCACGGCTCATCCACCTGCGCAGTCGTGTCGTCGAGCACCCGCGCGGCAATGCCGGCCAAACTCAGGTCCATGCACCGCTGACCGGCCTCGGCCACCACTCCACCGGTGGGGTGTTCGCGCAGCTGCGCGCCGGCGCCCAGTGTCGCCTGCGCGGTGGCCCGCAGGGCGGCAGCCCAACGCGGGTAGGCGGGGTCCTCACGCAGCCGCAGCACGGCCTCGGTGCCGCGCCGACACCACCGCTGGTAAATGTCGCGTTGGGCCGCGAGCACCGCACCGCGCAGCTCCCGTTGCAGCGCCGCCCGTCGCTGGGCGCTCACCGTTTCCGCGGCGGCCCGCCCTGCGGCGCGGGCCGCTTCGGCCAGCTGTGCGGCTTGGTTGCGGGCCGCAGCGAGAACGCGCTCGGCTTCCTGCTCCGCTTCGGCGATTTCGCGTTCGGCGTCAGCCCGAGCGCACTCCAGCAGGTGCCGTCGCACCGGCTGCAGCGCGGCCACCGCCTTCTCGGTATTCAGCGCGCTCATGCGGGCATCACCGCGGTCAGCGGGTCACCCTCGCTCAGCCGGTCGCCCAACGCGTCAGCGGCCGCCGCGGTCAGGATGACCAGCGTTGTGCCGGACGGCAGACCTTCCCATGCCCGGCGCACCTCGTCCGGGCCCTGGGCAGACATTGTTGTCGCGCCCGCCATCGCATAACCGGCCACTAACGCCGGTTCCCCGATCAGGACGACGGCTCCCACGTCACGCCCGCTGGATCAAGATGACCGCCACGACCAGCCCGTAGATGGCGATGCCCTCGGCCAACCCGACGATCACCATCGCCCGGCCGAACAACTCTGGCCGCTCGCTCAGCGCCGCCAGCGCCGCCGCACCGGTATACGCCACAGCGATCGCCGCGCCGATCGACGACCCCGCGACCGCGATCGCCGCGCCCAGCAACGCCGCCCAGTTGCTGCTCGCGCTACCCGGCCCAGCCGCCGCGGCCGTTTCCGCTACCGCCGGCCCAGCAGTCAACGCCTGCACCAGCACCACCAGCGCCGCCACCGCCACCACCGCATTGACCGCCCAGAACAGCCGCACCGCCAGCCGGCCCCGGCGACGCAAGAGCATCAAGCTGACCGCGAATCCGGTGATCAGCGCCGGTGAAGCGATAACCCAGGTCAACATGCCGCCTCCATTTCGACCACCGGGACCGTCCAGGGCCGGAACGGCCGACCCTCACCGATGAATACACGCGAAAACAATTCATAGAATTCCAGCCGCAGCGCCTGCACCCCTGCAACCAGCGCCTCCAGCGCGAAGGCCACCGCGTTGCCCACAACGAACAGCACCACCGCCCCCACTGCGCCGATCCAGCTGTGCGCCCACAGTGCCGTCGTCCCGCGCCACACCACCCAGCCAAGCGCGGCGTGAGTCATGCCGAACGCCGCCAGACGGGCGAACGACACCAGGTTGGACCCGAGACGTACCACCAAATCCAGCCCGCCGATCGCGGCCTGCAGGAGCCCGGCGGCGCCGCCGCCGGACTCGGCATACAGACCAATCAGCGCCAGCAGCAGACCAGCCGCACACACGACCAGCCCAACCGCCACCAGCACCCGGGGGCCGATCATGTAGCCGAGCAGCACCGCACCGGCGCCGGCGAACACGGTCGCGCCCGCAATCCCCGACGGCGCGTACACGGCCAGCCGAAACCCGCCCTCACGCCAGCGGTTCACCGCCCCCACGGTGTAGGCGGCCCCGAGCAACACCGCCCCGACCGCCAACGCGACCAGCAGCAGCCGCAACGGATTATCCAGCGGGGCCAGCCACACCACCGGCACTAGCCCGGTCGGGCCGAAGCATTCCCCATACAGGAACCCGAAGACGCTCGCCGCAATCCCGGCGGCACCCACGAAACTCCACATCGACCGCAGCGACGGGAACCGGCGGATCCAGCCCAGCTTGATCATGACCGCGGCGGCGATAAGCAGCAGCCCGTGGCCGACGTCACCGAACATCATCCCAAACATCACCACATAGGCCAGCCCGGCCCACACGGTGGGGTCGATGTCGTGGTACGGCACGGTGCCGTAGGTGCGCACCAGCGCCGAGAAGCTGCCGGAAAGCCCCGGCCTGGTATTGAGCAGCGTTGGCGGATCCACCCCCCGCGGGGTGGGCAGCGGCACGGCGGCCGCCCCGGCCGCGTCCAGGCGTGCACCCAGCGTGGGTAGCTGGTCGGCCGGGCACCAGCCCGGGACCGCTGCTACGTCACGGCGGCGCACTGCGGCCGCGGCGTACTGCTGCAGCTGTGTCTCACCGGCCAGCAGATCCGCACGCCCAGCCCGCTCCAGGTCGGCGACGTCCGGCTCGGCGGACGACAACATCACCGCCGCGCCGCCGTGCGCCGACTCGGGATGCGCGCCCATCCGCTGCAGCGCCCGTGCTGCCTGACCCGGTGCCCCGCTGTCGGCGGGTTCGTCGAGCTCGACGCTGCCGGATCCGGCCACCGCCACCAGCGCATCGCGCAGCGTGTCCGTCGGTGCAACCACCGCGATGCGCTGCATGCGAGCCGGGGTAAAACGGCGCGCGTAGGCACGCAGCCGTTCAGCCCGTTCAGGCGACGACATCGTAGACGTCCATCGGGCCGCCGCCATGCGACGCCAGTGCCAGTGCCGCGCGGCACCGCCAGGCGTCGGCGGCCAACACCGCGACCGCCCCGATCGTTCGGGCCCGGGTGAACTGGCTGCGGCCGAGCATGGTCAGCCCGTCGGCTTCCACCCGCGCCCACCAGCGCGCCTCCGCGGTCCACAAGCCGTCGGCCTCGGTGATGCCGTCGAACAACCAGCGAAGCCGCGTGGGCAACGCATCGGTGAACGAAGCCAGGCCACTTGCCGCTGCTGCCGCGCCCAACATCAGGCGGGCGCGCATCAGCACCGGCTTCGGCAACTCACACTGTTCCACCAGCCGCCGGCGCGCCACAGTCAAAGCCAACCACGCATACGCCCAATCCCGCGCCTCGGGAACCGCGTTGGCCACCCGCACCGCCCAGCCGATCTGCACCGCCAATGCGATGTCCGACGGTGATTCCGATCCCGGGTCGCCCCACATCGTCTGGGCCAGGATGTCGCGCAGGTGCGCCAGCGAGGAGGTCTCGCTCAGCCGCGGCCACGCGGTTGACAGTGCGCCCAGCGTGTAGGGCGGGCGAGCTTGCGCGCCCGCCAACCGCCGGGCGTGGGCGGCGATGTTGTTGGCTTCGAAGCCAGCGGCCAGCGCGCGGATGGCCTGCGCGCCCGGCGCCGGTTGCCATCCGGCCAGCACACGCAGATGCCACAACAGCGCGGCGCACACCGCATGATCGGTGTCGCGCTCGGGCTGTCCCACGGTGATGTCGCGGCCGTAGGCGGTACCGGCCAGCGCGTGCTGCGCTTCGGTCAGCGAGTTCATCGCCGCGAGGGCCCGGGCGCGCCCGGCGCCCAGCCGCCGGTTGAGCAGGGCTCTTGCGCGCACGTTGCCCGCCACCCACTGAGCGCTCACCTATCGCTCTCCGCCGTCGCGGAGCGGACGAGGGCATCGAGCCACCCCCGCGCCTGAGCGGCCACGGTGTCGGCGTCGTGCGCTAACCGCTCGCCGGCCCGCAGGCGCAGCCGGGCGATCTCGGCCTCCGTCTGGCTTCGCATGTTGTCCTCATCGGCGTCGGCTTCGCGCAACGCGTCCGCTTCCGATTGGGCTCGCACACTCTCGGCGTCATCACGGGCTTTCGCGACGAGTTCGGCCGCCTGCCGGTGGGCGGCGCGACGGATTTCCTGCGCCCGGTCGGTGGCGACCTGGCGGGTCCGCGCTGCCTCCTCTTGCGCATCGTCCAGCAGTGCCAGCACTTCGGTGAGCTCGGCCGCCGCCTCGGCGCTGCGGTCCGCGGGGATGCCGGGACGGCCCGCGGCACCCGGTGTGCCGGCCGGACGGAAGCGGTCTAGAACATTTTGCCACTGCGGCACCGCACTCCTCCTCACGGGCACCACCATCATGGGCTGAAAACCGTTACGCGGGAGATGTTTTGGACAGTCCCCGCGCAAAGATCACCGGCCGACGTGCGCCGCCAACCCGCAACCCAAACGTCCAGCGTCCAGGCTAATAGAGGCTGGTTACAAAGGAGCAGAGCCCAATGGCCCTACTGCAGATTGGCCCTGGTCCTCGGTTTCCGGTGAGGGGCTGCGCAGTTCGGGCCGCAAAGATACCGTATATCCGGCAGTTGTATCGGGCGAAGTAGCCGTACCGTCATCCCAAACACTGTTCGCAATTGTCGGAGGTCGGCCATGCTGGACCTGGCATTCGTTGCGCTGCTGGTCGGTCTGGCTGCCCTTGTCGTCGGATTCGCCACCGCATGTGATCGGTTGTTGGGTCCCGACGAGCCTGTGCTGTCGGAGACGGGTCGTGAGGGCGCGCACCGGACCGAGCTCGAGTCGGCATGACATTTGACGATGTGACAGCAATCGTAATCGCGGTCTTGCTGGGTGCTTACCTGGTCTACGGGCTGGTCCGACGCGGGGACGTGTAGATGTCTGCAGCGAGTTGGGCACAGATCGCAGCCGTGTTCGCACTACTGGTTATCAGCACACCCGTGTTGGGCGGTTACCTCGCCAAGGTGTACCGCAACGAAAAAGCGCCCGGCGATCGGCTTTTTCTTCCCGTGGAGCGATTGGTCTACCGGCTGCTGCGCATTGACCCACTTGGTGAGCAGCGCTGGATCGCCTTCGTGGGCTCGGCGGTGGCCCTGACCGTCGTCGGCGTGCTGCTCAACTACGTACTTTTTCGTGTACAGCATGTGCTGCCGGGCAACCCCGACCATTTTCGCGGAGTAAGTGCACCGCTGGCGTTCAACACCGCGGTCAGCTTCGTGACCAACACCGACTGGCAGAACTACGCCGGCGAATCCACGCTGAGCCAATTCAGTCAGATGTTCGCGCTAGTGGTACATCAGTTTTTGTCCGCGGCCACCGGGATGGCGCTGGCAGCGGCGTTCATCCGCGGCGTGATTCGCACCCGGACAACGACATTGGGCAACTTTTGGGTCGACACGGTGCGGTCTTTGGTGCGGGTGTTGGTGCCACTGAGTTTCGTGTTCGCCATCGTGCTGCTCGCCGGCGGCGTAATCGACAACTTCCACCCGATGCAGGTCGTGCCGACCATCTCCTCGATGGGCACACCCCCTGCCGGAGCAGCGGCTCAGCAGAGCATCCCCGGTGGTCCGGTGGCGAGCATGGTGCCAATCGAGATGATCGGCGACAACGGCGGCGGCTATTTCGGCGCCAATATGGCCCACCCGTTCCAGAATCCCAACCCCGTCATCAACGTGCTCACCGTCTGGCTGGCCGCGGCGATTCCGTTCGCCTTCCCGTGGGCTTACGGCCGACTCGTTGGATCCATGCGCCAGGCGACGGTGGTGATCGTGGCCATGGCCACGCTGTATGTGCTGTCGGTGGTTGCGGTGGCCGCTCTGGAGGCTCACGGCAACTCCCATCTCGCGCAGCTCGGGGTCGCCCAGGCCGCAACGGGTGCCAATCCCGGCGGCAATCTGGAGGGCAAGGATCTGCGGCTCGGGGCGACCGGCTCGGCATTGAATGCCGTCACCATGACCGGCACCTCTACCGGCGGGGTGAACTCCGCTGTGGAGAGTTACACGCCGTTAGGCGGCGGCCTGCCGTTGTCGGACATGATGCTCGGGGAGGTCATTCCCGGCGGCACCGGCACCGGGCTGTACGGGATGTTGATCTTTGTGATGATCACCGCGTTCATCGCCGGGCTCATGGTCGGGCGAACGCCGATGTACCTGGGTAAACGTTTGCTGGCCGGAGACATGACACTGGCGGCGATCTACATCCTGGTGCTGCCGGTCACGGTGTTGACGTTAGCCGGGATCTCGCTGCTGCTCCCGTCCGCGGCCCACCAGATCTCCACGACCGGGCCGCACGCGGTGACCGAGGCCGTTTACGCCTACACTTCTTCGGCGCACAACAACGGGTCGGCATTCGCCGGGCTGGCCGGCAACACCCTCTGGTACAACTCGACGCTGGGTCTGGCCATGTGGGTCGGGCGGTTCTTCGAGATCATTCCCGCGCTGGCGCTGGCGGGCTCACTGGCGCGCAAACGCAGGTACACGGTGACCGCCGGGACCTTGCGGACTGACACGCCGCTGTTCACCGCACTGCTTGCCGCGATCGTCGTGATCTTGGTGGGTCTCACCTATTTCCCGGTGCTGGCTCTCGGACCGCTGGCCGAGCACTTTTCCGGGCACTTCGGAGTCTGAGCGATGACGACGCAGACGGCTGTCCCACCGGGTCGGCACCTGGGCCGCGAAACGCGCCAGCTGCGCGAGCTGTCGATCCTGGATCCCCGGATCGTGCGGAGAGCCGTCATCGATGCGCTGCTCAAACTCGATCCACGACTGATGGTGCACAAGCCGGTGATGTTCGTGGTCTATGTCGGCAGCATCTGGACCACGCTGCTGTTTGTGCGCGACGCACCCAGATCCAGTGGGACAGACAACCTGTTCACCGGCCTCGTGGTGCTGTTTTTGTGGTCCACGGTGCTGTTCGGCAACTTTGCCGACGCAATGGCCGAGGGCCGCGGCAAGGCGCACGCCGATGCGTTGCGCCGCGCCCGGCAGGAAAGCGTCGCGCACATTCTGCAGCCCGACGGCACCGTGGTGGACACTCCCTCCAAAGAGCTGAAAGTCGGTGACCGGTGTGTCGTCGAGGCTGGGCAGGCAATTCCCGGCGACGGTGAGGTCATCGAAGGAATGGCGATGGTCGATGAATCGGCCATCACCGGTGAGTCGGCCCCCGTGGTGCGGGAATCAGGCGGTGACCTGTCAGCGGTCACCGGCGGCACCGTGGTGCTGTCCGACCGCATCGTCGTATCGATCACCTCCCCGCCCGGGCAAACCTTTCTGGATCGCATGATCGGGTTGGTGGAGGGCGCCAACCGGCAACGAACGCAAAACGAACTGGCCCTGACCGTGGTGCTGGTCAGCCTCACGTTCATCTTTCTGGTCGCTGTCAGCACCTTCCAGTTGGTCGCGATCTTCTCGGGAGTCAAGCAGCCGATCGTGTTGTTGGTTGCCCTGCTGGTGCTGCTGTCACCGACCACTATCGGGGCGTTGATTTCGGCTATCGGCATCGCCGGCATGGACCGCATGATCCGCCACAACGTGCTGGCCATGTCGGGGCGGGCGGTAGAAGCCGCCGGTGATGTGACCACGCTGTTGCTGGACAAGACCGGCACCATCACATTCGGCAACCGCATGGCCACTGAGTTCGTCCCGGTCGGCGACACCGACGAACACGCCTTGGCTGAGGCGGCGCACCTGTCGTCGCTGGCCGACGAAACCCCCGAGGGCCGCTCGATTGTGGAGTTCGCCCAGCACCACTACGGCTGCCAACCGAGCGACATTGCCGGTGCGAACCTGGTCAACTTCAGCGCTAAGACGAAGATGTCCGGCATCGACTTGCCAAACCACAAAATCCGCAAAGGCGCCGTGGCAGCGGTCAGCGACTGGGTACGGGCTAACGGCGGCGCCGTGCCACCAGATATGGATGGCATCGTGCAGCGCATCGCCACCAGCGGCGGCACCCCGCTGGCTGTTGCCGATGAGCACACCTTGCTGGGCATTATCCACCTCAAAGACACTGTCAAGCCTGGCATTTCGCAGCGCCTGGCCGCCATGCGGCCGTTCGGAATCCGCACCGTGATGGTTACCGGAGACAATCCGGCCACTGCCGCGGCCATCGCCGCCGAGGCCGGTGTCGACGAATTCATCGCCGAGGCGACCCCGGAAGACAAAATGGACCGGATTCGCGCCGAACAGGCCGGCGGTGACCTCGTCGCGATGACCGGTGACGGCACCAACGACGCGCCAGCCCTGGCTCTGGCCGATGTCGGGGTGGCCATGAACAGCGGCACGCAGGCTGCCAAGGAGGCCGGCAATCTGGTTGACCTGGACAGCGACCCGACCAAGCTCATGGAGATCGTCCAGGTAGGAAAGCAGCTGCTGATCACCCGCGGTGCGTTGACGACGTTCTCGGTCTGCAATGACGTAGCCAAATACTTTGTCGCGATCCCGGCGATGGTGCATGCCGTCTTTCCGGAGTTAGGAGCGATCGACATCCTCAACCTGCACAACCCCCACACCGCGATCCTTTCCGCGGTGATCTTCAACGCGATCATCATCGTGCTGATGATCCCGCTGGCACTGCGCGGTGTTCGCGTCAAGTCGATGGGCGCCACCGCAATGCTGCGCCGGAACGTACTGATCTACGGGGTCGGCGGACTGATCACCCCGTTCGTGCTCATCAAGCTGATCGACATCACCATCGTCGCGCCGATAGGCATCCACTGATGCTGCGCGCTCAACTGGTCCCCGCGGTCCTGCTCACTGTACTGGCCAGCCTGGTGCTGGGTGTCGCCTACCCGCTCGCCACCTACGGCATCGGACAACTCGCCTTCCGGCATCAGGCCGACGGCTCACTGATCAGCCGCGACAATCAGGTCGTCGGCTCAAGCTTGCTCGGTCAATCGTTCACAGATCCCGCCGGCAACCCGTTGCCCGAATACTTCCAGCCCCGGCCGTCGGCCGCGGGAAACGGCTACGACGGCACAGCCAGCGGAGCCAGCAACCTCGGCCCCAGCGATCCGAAGCTGCTCGCTGCCATTAGTGAACGAGCCGCTGCTTACCGCGCCTTCAACAACTTGCCCGCCGATGCGGCGGTGCCCGTCGATGCCGTGACCGCCTCCGGGTCCGGCCTGGATCCAGACATCTCGGTGGCCAACGCCGAACTGCAGTCGCCGCGGGTCGCCGCGGCCCGGCGTCTGCCGCCCGAAACCGTGACGGCGCTGGTGCGGGACCACACCACCGGACGCGCGCTGGGTTTCCTGGGGGAGAACGTGGTCAACGTCGTCGAACTCAACCTTGCGCTTGATCATCAGCAGCCGCGGCCACACTGATGATTACCGTTGGGGCGCCGTCTGGACCGGTTTGGGTGCGCAGCGACGCGTCGATTGCCTCGAGCAGGTCGCGCGCTGCCTCGACGGTGAAGTGATCACCGCGACTCTTGGCAAGCCCTTGCTCGAGATAGCCCGTCTGGAAACGGATTTCGACCCGGTCGCCGCAAAGCGTCGCGGCGATCTTCGGCGTGCCACCCGGAGAACTGAGCCGGATCGCGTTGGCGGCCAAGGCCGTTACCACCCGCGTGAGCACCGCAGCGTCGGAAATCACATTGGGAATGTCTTCTGGCAGCACGACATCCACGGCGTGTCGACCGGGACCAAGCTCGTCAAGCGCAGCAGCCACCACCTCGGCGACATCCACCTGACGTATTCGCACATCGAGCGCACCAGCCCGGGCCTTCGCCACATCGCTTAGTTGGTTTGCCAGTACGCCGATCCGGTCCACCGCGCTCTCCAGCGTGTCGATCGGCTCACCCTCCCGCGCCACAGCTGGTATCGCGCGTAGCGCCGCGACGGCCCGCTTGGCTGAGTCGACGCCCTCGGCAAGGGCGCGACCGGCGGCGGCGGCCAGCGCGGTTCGCGTGCGTTCGCTCTCGGCCTGCTGTTCGGCGCCAGCGGCGCGCTCGCTGAGCCTGCGCTGGCCCAGATACTCGGCGATCTGCGCCGCGCACGCGGTGAAAATCTCCAGGTCAGCTGCCGATAACGCAGGGCCGCGCCCGCCGAGCATCGACGAGGGATCCAGCTCGGCCTGCACCGTGGCCTGCTCAGGCAACTCCGGGGGGCGATTCCCACAGCTGGCGCTGACAACCCAGCCACCTTTGTCACCGGGTTTGCCACGCGGCGCGCCCGTCCGGCGTTCCAGCACGCTCAACCCGTCCAACCCGAACGTCTCACGCACCAACTCCAGCAGCCGGGGAAGCTCGCCCTCCCCACGCAGCAGCGCCTCGGCCATCGACGTCAGCACCGCGGCCTCGGCGCTCGAACGGGCAGCCAGCCGGCGCCGCCGCGCACTGACTTCCACCGTCCAGCTCACCAGCACCGCCACCGCCACATACACGACTAATGCCACAGCATCGTTGACGAGCGCGACCCGGAGCGAATACAGCGGCTGGGTCAGAAAGAGATCCGCGGCCGCCACGGAGACCACCGCGGCGACCAGCGCCGGATACCACCCCCCCACCATCGCTGTCAGGACGATTACGAGCAGATACACCAACAAATCACTCGGCAGGCTCAGCCGCGACCGGGCCAGTCCCAGCAGGATTGTCACCGCTGGCAACAACACCGCCATCAGCACCAGCGACCGCAGCCGTTGGCGCGGACTGACACCGCGGAGCTGCGGGAGCCGTCCCGCAAATCTTGCCGGCGTCTTGTCGGTCACCACGTGCACATCCAAGGTGGAGTCCAGCCGAGACAGCCGACGGGACACCACTTCCCGGCCAGTCAGAAGTTTCCACCCGGCGCTCGGACGGCTGACGCCGATCACCACTTGCGTGGCGTTTTCGTGTCGTGCGAATTGAGCTAGCGCACTACTGACGTCGGCGCCGACTACCTGATGCCAACTTCCGCCCAATCCCTCGACCAACGAGCGCAGCGTGGCCAATGTGGCGGAGTCGGCCCCCGGACGTCCGTCGCTGCGTGCCACGTAAACGGCCATCAGATCACTCCCGGGTGTGCGGGCGGACAGCCGCGCCGCCCGCCGAATCAGCCCCTCACTTTCCGGGCCACCTGATACGCCCACCACGATGCGCTCCCGGGCCTCCCAGCCCGCGCTAATTCCGTGCTCGCTGCGGTAACGGCGCAAGCCCTCATCAATCCGATCGGCTACCCACAGCAGCGCCAGTTCCCGCAGCCCGGTGAGATTGCCCGGCCGAAAATAGTGCGACAGCGCCGCGTCGATGCGATCGGGCGGATAAATGTCGCCGGCGACCATGCGGCGGCGCAACGCTTCTGGCGACAAGTCCACAAGTTCCAGTTCGTCGGCCTGGCGCACCACCGCGTCGGGCACGGTTTCGCGCTGCTCGACTCCGGTCATCTCAGTCAACACATCGCCCAATGACTCCAGATGCTGAATGTTGAGCGTCGTGATCACATCGATACCGGCGTCGAGTAACTCCTGAACGTCCTGCCAGCGTTTCGGATTGCGGGAACCGGGAGCGTTGGTGTGCGCCAGTTCGTCGACCAACGCTAGTTGCGGGCGGCGAGCAAGCACCGCAGCAGAATCCATTTCAGGCAGCACCCCGCCTCGATATTCGACATACCGCCGGGGCACCAGCTCCAGCCCGTCAATCAGCTCCTGCGTCGCCCGTCGGCCATGCGGCTCGACAAAGCCGATCGCGCAATCGACGCCTTGCCTGCGCTGGCGACGACCTTCGAGCAGCATCTCGTAGGTCTTGCCAACCCCCGGAGCAGCACCTAGGTACACACGGAGCCGTCCCCGTGTCATCAGCAGCCGATTCCTGCGACTGTGTCGGCGTGGCCGTCCACGCGCATCAGCGTAAACCGATTCGCCACGGGCCAGTGGGCGATGCGGGCACCAAAGTGCGGTGACTGACTCCATAGCGACGCCTGCAGGTTCGCAGGAAATATTCCCGTCAGAACCTTCAGTGAGCCAGGCGGAAACCGCTGACGGCACGCGAAATACCGGCGCGGCAAAGATTTCTGACGCAGGCGGGGAGGTAGGCTGCCATCACGAGCGTCCCCAAAAGGAGGAATGAGCAGACCAGCAGATACCCCACGCCCGCAACGCTCACCTCGACCAACCAACCACCAAACCCATTGAACCCAAATACCATCGGTGGATTCAGGCTAAGTTGCCAGCCCCAGTTGGCAAGGCGGGCGGTGTGCGTCTGGAACGCCGCCGGATGCGTCGGCACCCAAAACCGAGCCGTCGATGCCGACGACGATCGACGGGGATGTAGGTGATTCGTTCATCGCGTCTTCCGAGTTGGCTTCCGTTGGGTGTCGTTGACCGACAGGCCTGCAACGCTATTGGTCCCGGGGTCGAACTGCTGCGCCATTGGTCCTCAATTGGCCCGCCGCTGGTCCTGGCAAGCCCGACGAGCCATAGGTGGTTGATGCGCGGGGCGATTCACCCCAAACGTCCCGAATACTCGAGCCTTCTGTCACTCGCAAAGGGCTTCGCTCAAATGCTCAGATGTCCATATGGGATGTAAGCGTCTCAAACGCGACATCCGGCCTGATGGTCACGGATGCCACGCATCAATGGAGGTGTGACCAATGAGCACTCTGCAGCTGCAGCAGCTCCGGGCACGTATGTTTTCACGCGTGCTCGGGCCATTGTTTGTCATCGTCGCCGCGACGACGGTGGGCCGTGCATCGGATATGCGAACACTGCTTTCGGACTTCGAGGCCAACGCCGCGTGGCCGTGGGTGACAGGTGGCTTTCTGCTTCTGGCCTCCCTTGTCATTATCGCGCTTCACCAGTACTGGCGAGGAGCAACGGCGATCACCGTTTCTGTGGTGGGCTGGGTCCTCGCCCTACACGCACTGTTTCTCATGGCTTTTCCACATGCGTTCATGGCGGCCGCCAACGCCGCGATCGGTGTTGGTGCCTTGTGGGTGAGCGTCGACATCTTCATCGGACTCGTCGGGCTGTATCTAACGTAGGTCGGCTGGAAGCTGGCACCGAGTCAACCAGTTGCGCAGGCGGAAACATCAACTCCTGATCTCCCGCGCGCCGCATGATGTACGCGCAGGGATAGCCCCAAAACCGGGGCGTGAACCGTACTGAGTCTAGTAGATGGTTCTGACCTGGAAACGAGAATGGGGCAATGCCCAATGAAGCGAGCGAATGCACCAACGAGTAGGGGTCAAGCCATGTCATCGCGCAACGCATCTTTGGGAATCGTTGTCGGCGTCGACGAATCGCCGGGCGCCAAGCTGGCCGTGCAGTGGGCGGCACGCGACGCCGAGCTGCGCAAAATCCCACTAACGCTCGTGCAGGCGATCTCGCCGGAGGTTGCGACGTTTCCGAATGTGCGGTTACCCGCGGGCCTGGCGCGCTGGCAGCGGGATCGCGGGCGCCGACTGGTCGACAACGCATTCAAGGTAGTTGAATAGGCTTCGCAGCGTCGAGGTCCCGCTGAGGTCCACAGTGAAATCCTGTCTTCGGCAGCAGTTCCCACGTTGGTCGACTTGTCCAAAGACGCGGAGTTGGTGGTCGCGGGGTGTCGCGGAAGTGGGCGGTGGCCTGGCCGGCTTATGGGTTCAGTGAGTTCCGGACTGCTGCGTTATGCGCATTGTCCAGTCGCGATCGTCCACGACGAGGACCCGTTGATGTCGCATCCCAGTCAAGCGCCGGTTTTGGTCGGCGTTGATGGCTCGTCGGCATCCGAGTTGGCGACCGCGATCGCATTCGATGAGGCTTCACGCCGGAATGTGGGGCTGGTCGCTTTGCACGCATGGAGCGATGCCGATGTCTCGGAGTGGCCCGGAATTGATCAGGCGACAACTGAGTCGATCGCCGAAGAGGTATCGCTTACCCGCGGACGACGAGCACTGAGCATTCGGGGTGGTGGAAGAGCGGATGTCCAGGAGGCCCGATTAGCCGCGCTAGCTGATCGGCCTCGGCGCCACTGATCACCGCGAGCTGAACTCGCTCGTCGTTGGTTCTCAGGAAGCTGGCGATCGCGTGCTTGGTAGTGATCGGGTAGACGCGCACCTCGGGATGACGCTGCCGCCAATCCTGTACCCGGCGTTCGAACTCGCCGTCGGCATGCTCGGTGAGTTCGTCTGGTCGGCCTCCCAGGACGAGCATGGGCGCCCTGCGCAACTTCGCTTCCCACGCGGCGTATTTGACAACGGCGTCGTTGCCGGGTGCGTCGGTCATCCGGACCACGATCCAGTTGATGTCGGGCGGTGGCTGGTCGGATTCGGTACGTAGGATCGCGACCGGACAATGCGCCTTTTCAGCGAGCTCGGTTGCCGTCGAACCCAAGATCGAGCGCGCGTAGCGCCCGATCCCGACGGAGCCGACGCAAATCATCTCGGCATCGCGGGATGCCTCCACGAGCACCGGCCCGGCCGGACCACGTGGGATTTCAGTTTCGATTTTGACCACTTTTTGACTGGCCTCAACCGCGAATCGCGCTTTGCGAAGCGATGTTTCGGCATGCCCGAGGTCGCGGGCGTAGTCGTCCGGGAATGGATGTGTCTGCTTGATAACCGAAATGAGACGCAGCGGCACCGCGCGGCTGATGGCCTCATCGACACCCCAGAGCGCGGCCGCGATCGCCGCCTGCGAACCATCGATACCCACGATGATCGGTTTCATCGTCCGCGCTCCTCTTTAGACCTTTCCCGAACCAACGGTTGCTATCGATCCGGTGCCGGATCACCCAGCGTTGGAATAGGTGTCCGCATCTCGACGATGCGCGGTCAGGCCCGGTCCCGGCTGCGCGAGCCGGTAGACATCGATCAACCGTGCGAGATCGCTTGGCGTGACGATGCCGACCACCCGGCCCCCGTCGATGACCAGGGCACGGCTACCGTGACCGGCAGCTGCCAACCGCTCAATTAGCGCGCTAAGCGGCTCGAGTGGTGCCGCGGTCGGCACGCTGTGCAGCGGTAGAGCAATCTCGCGCACACTGGTCGTGGCGCGTCGGTTGGGCGAAAGTTCGCGCAGCTGCCGCAGCGTGACCAGTCCCACGATCGATCCATCCCGGTCGGCAACCGGGTACGCCGAGTGACGATCACCGAGCACATAGCGCTCGATGAAATCCGCCACGGCAAGCCAGCCTGGAGCGGCGTGCGGCATAGCATCGGCAACACGCAGCCCCGCCAGGGCCTGGCGGGTCGTCACCTGTGTTTCCTCCTCGCGCGCGGCAACGAAGATAAACCAGCCGATGAACGCCAACCAGACGCCGCCGACAAGGCTGCCCACCAGAAACTCGGCCAATCCCAACGTGATCAAGATGATGGCGACCACTTCTCCGGCATGCGCCGCACCGACTGAGGCGCGCACGCTATCGCCGTGACGGTGCCATAGATACGCGCGCACCACCCGCCCACCGTCCAACGGGGCACCGGGCAGCAGGTTGAACAGGCCCAGCAGTAGGTTGATGGCGGCCAGCCACCAAGCAACACTGACTGCAATGGGCACGGCACGAACGGTGGAGAGCGCGATTGCCAGCCCGGCGAAAACCGCAGACAGCACAAGGCTGGTGGCCGGACCCGCGAATGCGATCCGGAAGGCCGCTTTGGGTGTCTTCGCCTCGCCCTGGAGAGTCGTCACACCGCCAGAAAGCCATAACGTCACGTACCCCACGCTTACCCCCATACGACGGGCGACGACCGCGTGTGCGAGTTCGTGTGCCAACAACGACGCCAGCAACACCAGCGCGCCACACGCTCCAGCCAGCCAGTACACCGGCCGCGAATAACCCGCAACGGCACCGGGCAATGTGGTCGCCAAGCTCCACGTGAATAACCACAGGATGACTATCACGCTCCAGTGGACCTTCACCGGGAACCCGGCAATTCGCCCTAGCGGAATGGCGTCACGCACCTTAAACCTCCGAAAACTGTTGATGGACTGTATCTTTGCGGATTTCCACTACTGGCTGCGGCTGCGCGGACGCCAGCCGCTCGACCCGATGTTTGAATTCGATCAAAAATCCCCGCGTCGTCAACGCGACCAGCGGCCTGGCCAGCTCCATGGCAAACACCTCGCCCGGGTGGCGCAAGCCGATCCGTACGCGCACAAGGAGCCGGACACGGTCCTCCCAATGCGGCAGGATATGGAGCGACCACACCGCGTCCCGCAGCAGTCTCGGACGCGTGGCGCTGAGCACGATGTGCTTTTCGGGTTCGATCTCGGCGACGCACATCCTCAGCCCGTCCTTGAGCCCCATCCAGCCCCTAGGAGCCAGACGCACAACATCCCCTAGCTCAAGATGTTGTGATTCCGGACGAATACGATCGGCGTCCCCCCGGTCCTGACCCATCTGCGCTAGCAAGGCCCAGACAGTGGATTGCGGTGAGTCGATGTACACCGCCTGGGTCACCTGGACAGCGGGATCGCCGGTCAACTCGTCGCCGGGCAGCTGCAGCAGACATTCCTCCTTGGTTGCGCCCCAATTCCGGTAGTACTGTCGCGCGGCATAGAGCACCGCAACGAGCGCCACCGTCCGCTTGATCGGTGCTGTGACCTTTGCCATGGCGCCAGTCTGCGTCTGCCCTGCACAACGTACCAGGGCCAATGGTCCTCGGCGGCCACACTAATATGCCCTGCACACTGCGCCGCCAGACGGTACCGGCTCGCTTGCTGTCCCGGGTCGGCGTTGCGACGGACATGACCTGGGGCGCCTGCACTGTCGATGACTTTGGGCCCTATCCGCAACGTGTGCGTGACGAAACAATGACCTGGTCTGGCGTAGCTTGGCTGCGGCGGTTGTGGACGAACAAAGGAGTAGGACGGCTATGGGTGATAACCCACCGTGGTTCACCGATTCTGACGTAGATACTTTCGCTTGGGAATTCCTGCGATCGCCATACGCCGGCCCGATTTATGCCGACTGGTCACTCGATCGACGCCTCGACACCTTCCTGCGGCGGCAGGGGTTTTCCCGCGTCGCCGACGACGGCGATCTCTCCAATATCGTCCTGGATCGCATCATGGCGTACGGGGCCATCGTGCCTCGCAGCTGGCACGACGTGGCAGACGGATCGCCGGCCGGCGCCCACACGGCCCACTAAGCGCTGCCATCCCGATAGTCGCTTCAATCCGGGAAGTGCGAGACCACGCTTCGGGACCAACTGCACTACCGATCCATGCACCAGATACCGAATAGTCACGCCGATCAGCGCGATCGGAGGTGAAGGCAATGGAACAACTTACTTGGCTCCTGGCCCTAGGACTTTTGCTCTGCTGTTAAACAGCATGCCGTTTGGCGCTTGCGTCGGGCGTGGTCTCTCCGTTGGCTGCCGGTTTCTGTGCGTGTTGGGCGGATGGGGCCTCGATCGGCGGCTGCAGGATTGCCGAGGCGGCGGCGGTCTCGCGGGCGAAGAAAGTTCCGACATCACCGATCGCGCTCATCAGCGGCGCCGGGAACACCAC
>NZ_JBKQTQ010000316.1:0-13257 GCF_052143115.1 Mycobacterium sp. | reverse complement strand
TCGCGCAGCACGGTGTGCTCGGTGCCGAATCGGTGGGCGAACTCGGCGGCCAACCGCTCCTGGTCGGTGTATCCGGGCCAGGTGCGCCACTCGCGCGCATGTTCGTACAGCTCTTCATCGACACCGGCGGCGGGTCCGTCGGCGTCACGGGTGTTGACGCACACTTCGCATTCGTTGTCATGGGCGACGACCGTCCGTGCGAGTTCGCGGGTACGCATCGGCAACCGGTTGCGGTTGTAGACCGAGTTGGCGAACGCGCCGATCGCACCGCCCAAGTCCGGAGACTTCAGGATCCACCCGGCGAGGTCGTCGTCAGCGAACGTTCCGATGCGGCTCATGGCGAGATGGTACGCCTCCGGCTGTCGTATCCCGAAACCCCGAAACGTTTCGAGGCGCTCGTCGAGCTGCCGCGTTAGCGATCATTCCCGAAACGTTTATCGACGAACGGCGCCCTTCTCCGAAACCTTAAATTTAGATATGTGTCGAATGCTATTCAATTATTAGACATGTATGGAAAACCCGCCCTCACGGGTTGGACGGAGCCCTGCACATCGCATCTTTAATTGTGGCTCCGGAGGTTTCTTCGAGACCGAAACATACTGCGTGGCAACCTGGCCCCCACGATGCTCTGGCGACGAGCCGTGTTGGCAACCTTCATTGTTGATAGGCGACCCCACCCAAGCTTTTCCTGGATGCAGCCTAAACGTTGACTAATAGAAACTCAGGTGCGTTTAGAATTTGTATACATTCCCAACGTCCTCTGAGATATGCTCGGGCGGTCGGCGACCCGTCGGGGGTTGGGCATTCAAAACTCATGTGCGAGACGCCGGCGATGGGGTTCCAACCCTATGCACATCCAGATCGACACATACCCGGATTGGAGACTCGCACATGGGTCGCAACGCTCGTACCCGAACGCCGCACGGCCGCCGGATAGCGTTAAGTTGTGGCACGGCCGCCGGCGCCGCCCTTATTGCCGCGTCGATCAGCATGGGCAACGCACCCGCGGCCCGCGCCGATGTCATCGATGCGGACCCGGTCAGCGACTTGATCGGGGCCTCCGACCCGCAAGCGTTGAGCGCCGCGGGTGTCCCCGAAGCGGATGCGCTCAGCTACTTGATCGAGGCATTCGACCCGGACTCGTTTAGCTCCGCGGGCGCACCGACTGATGCGCTTGGCCTTCTGGGCTACGACCTTGACGCGTACCTGTTGGGGCCCACCGGCCTTGATGCCGTGCTCGAGCCTTACGTCGTGGATTTGGTGGGTACGGTCACGGTGGGATCCGGGCCCCCGGCTGAACCGCCTGCGGTCAGCGACTTGATCGCGGCACTGGACCCGAACGCGTTTACCGGGGGTACCCCGGGCGTCGCACCGACTGACGCGCTTGGCTTTCTGGCCTACAGCCTTGACACGTACCTGTTGTCGCCCACCGGCCTTGATGCCCTGATCTACCCGGACGTTGAAGAGTTGATCAAATCGCTTCCCTCCGGCGCCGCAAGTGTGCTCGATGCGGATCCGGTCAGCGACTTGTTCGGGGCACTCGACCCCAGCGCGTTTAGCGCCGGCGTTGCTGACCTGACGGCGCCCACCGCCGTTGGCCTGCTCGACCCGGTGATTGACGGCTTGCTGGGTTCGGGCTTGTCCCTCTTCTGATGTCGGCGTTGTAGTGCCTGATCGAGGTGTTCTCCGAAGCGCTCGGTAATACGCTCGGGCGATGAGGTGACTATCTGGCTGGCGAGGCCGACAGGTCCCGCCAGCCAGATGGCCGCTAGCGCTAGGAAGCGATCGCGTCCATCCGTTCCGCCACTCGTCTCACAGCGAAGCGCTACGCCCGGAGCCGCTCGGAATTGGCCTAGGAACCCTCTCCGTGGCTTCCCTGTCAGCGGCCGACAGCCGCCGTTGATCGCCACCCCAGTCAGGTTGGACGACGATCCGGTGCGCAATGCGGTCGATCAGGGTGCTGCCGGATTCGGCATCCGGCGTCGCGGCCTTCCGCGCTGTCGGGCTCGTCATACCTGCCTTCCCCCGTCAGCGTGAGTGGGGCTCAGTGCCCGGCTTGTCCCGTGGTCGGCGGTCGCGAGACACACTGAGCCGAGTAGAGCTCTTCACCAAGCTTGTCCATCAGCTCCAGCTGCGTCTCGAGGTAGTCGACGTGGTTTTCCTCGTCGGCCACAATCCCTTCGAGCAGGTTGGCGCTGGTGGTGTCCTGCTTCTCTCGGCACATGATGATGCCCGGCTTGAGCCGGTTCAACACGTCGTATTCGATCGCCAGATCGGCCTCGAACTGCTCGCGCAACGTCTGACCGATGCGCAGGGAAAAGAGGCGTTGGTAGTTGGGCAGCCCGTCCAGCAACAAGATGCGATCGGTGATCGCCTCCGCGTGCCGCATCTCGTCGAACGACTCGGCGCGGGTGTGGCCCGCCACCTCGGTGAAACCCCAGTTCTCCTGCATCTTGGAGTGCAGAAAGTACTGGTTGATCGCGGTGAGTTCGCTGGTCAACTGTTCGTTGAGAAGGCGCAAAACATCAGGATCACCTTGCATGATCGCTCCTTGTAAGGCTGGCACGGTTTCGGACTCGAGGCGATTGACGGTGGGTTGGGCTGGAACGCCACTGCATGCCCACGTCAAATCTAGTCCAGGGCGGGCAGGACGGTGTGCTGATTCGGGCCGCGTCGGCGCGTGTCCTTCGGCAAAAATCCTGGTCAGAGGCAAGGCTAAGTTAGGTTAGCCTCTGCGAACTTAGTTAGGTTAGACTCCACTAACATGCGGGCTGTTCGGTCGTCGGTGTTGCAGACCCTGGGGGCTCGCTGATGTACGTATGCCTGTGTGTCGGCGCGACAAGTCAGACCGTGTCTGATGCCGTCGCCGGCGGGGCGTCGACTTCCAAAGAGGTTGCGGCGGCGTGCGGGGCCGGCACCGACTGTGGCCGTTGCCGGCGCACGCTGCGGGCAATCATCGCGGCGGCCGCGCGGTTGGAAACCAGCGGGTCGCGGTAGCCGCCGTCGTAGCGATCAGTTGCCCCGCCGGCCGGTGAAATCGGCAAGGGCCTGCGCGTTTGCCTGACCGCCCATCAGCTCGGCGAAATGGGCATTCTCCCGAGCGGTCGCCGCGGCGATTTCGGGACGAGTCGGTTCGACGATGGTCTGCTTGACGGCTATCAAGCTCGAAATCGGCCGAGAGGCAAGGATTTCGGCATGTCGGCGAGCGTCCGCCAGCAGCTCGGAGGGCTCACACACCCTCCAGACCAGACCCATCCGGAGCGCCTCTTCGGCGGTCACCCACTCCGAAGACATCAACAGCCAGGCGGCGTTCTGCCGGCCCATCAACTGCGGCAACAGATATGACGACGCCGCTTCCGGCGCAACACCCAGGCTGGTGAACGGGCATTTCAGCCGAGCCGTCGACGACATGAACGCCAGATCCGCATAGCCGAGGATGGTGGTGCCAATCCCGACGCCGACGCCGTTCACCGCGCAGATCAGCGGCTTGGGAAACCGGCTCAGCGCGTCGATCATCGTGATGAAGTGCGATCCCTGGTCGGCCAACTGCGGATCGGTGATACGCGCTTGCATCTCTTTGAGGTCGTTGCCCGCGCTGAAGGCTCGTCCGGCGCCGGTCAACAGCACCACGGCGACTTCGGGGTCGTCGGCGGCGACCGTCAGTGCCTCGGCGGTCACTTCGTAGAGCGCCTCGTTGAAGGCGTTGAGCGCCTCGGGCCGATTCAGGGTGAGCGTGCGCACCCGGCTGGCGTCCTCGCTCTGCAGTATCACGGGTGTCTCCTCACGTCTGGAACGGTGTTTTCAGCACGTAACGGCTAGTCGGCACGGTGTCGATGTTCTCGTTGGCGCCGAAAGCCGATGTGCTGGCGACCATCCGGCTCAGCCGCTGTTGCAGGTCGCCATCATCTCCGGCGCCGAAAAAGGCCTTCAGATCGGTGATCGCCTCCGCCGGGAACAGTTCTTCGACGATGCCTGCCAGTTCTGGTGCGTCCGGCGTGAGCGAGCGCACCACGGCGTTCTGGGTGTAGCCGAAGGTGGACTGCGTCTCGATCGCCACCGTCGTGTGACCGAGTTGCCAGCGGCTCAACCAGCTCGCCTGGTCCAGCTCAGCAGGCCGGCGCAACAATGCAATGTTGGCTAAACCCGTCGTGCGGCTTCCTAGTTCGAGCGGAGCCTGCAACGGAACCGATTCGGTGACCAGATAAGCCGCAACCGAGTCGCACTCCATCTCGAGCAGGCGCAGCGCCGCCGCGATCTGATCGCCGTAACACTGCTGGGTCCACACGCTCACTACCGCAGCGACCGGCGGGTCGAGCGTCGTCAGCGTCATCAGCGAATGACGCACCGCCGCGTCACGGACATTGACGGCCAAACCGGAGACGCCCAGCCCAAGAATGGCATCGGCGACCGGTCCCCGTTGCCGTTGGCACCAGTCCTCGTCGCGGTCGGCCGCCATCAGCACCGCAACTACCTTTTCCATAGCGTCTCCAGCGTGAAGTCCAGCATGAGGCGAAACTAGAACACGTTCATGTTGCCGCAACTACCGGGCCGGGCGGACCTGCTGATCGCTGCCGACCAGCTCGCCGATCAACTGCGCAAGCTGCCGGTAGGACGCTCCCCGGCCGCTCGATGACCGAAATACCAACCCGATCCGCCGGCCAGGACGAGGCGCGGCGAAGTACGCCAGATCGAGACGGCTGCGCGCGGTCTCAACGGGCACCGCGCTCTGCGGGATCAACGTCACGCCCAGCCCGCCGGTCACACATTGCACCGCCGTCGCCAGCGACGCCGCCCGGGTATTGGCCAACTCGGCGCGTACGCCCGCCATCCGGCAGACGTCGAGCGCCTGATCGCGTAGGCAGTGTCCCTCGTCGAGCAACAGCAACGGCAACTCCGCCAGCGCGGTCGGCGACACTCGTCGCTCGCCCGCCAGCGGGTGTCCCGGCGGCAGCGCAAGCACGAAATCTTCGTCATAAACCGGGATTTCGGTGATGCCGCTGGCCTCGGCGGGCAAGGCGATCAGTGCTGCGTCCAGGGATCCCTCGCGCAGCCCGGTGAGCAGCCGCTCGGTCTGGTCTTCGATCACTCGCAAGGTCAGCGCGGGCAGCCGTTCGGCCAGCCCCGCCAGCAGGGTCGGCAGCACATATGGTGCCACCGTCGGGATCAGTCCCAGCCGGATGCTGCCCTGCAGCGGATCCGAGGCCCCGGCGGCCGCGGCGGTGAACGCGGTCATCGCCTCGATCACCGCTTGCGCCTGCGGCAGCAGCTGCCTGCCTTCTTCGGTCAGGAAAACTCGGCGAGTCGACCGCTCAACCAGGTTGACTCCGAGACCAGTCTCCAGCGCCGACAGTGCCTGCGACAACGTCGACTGGCTTACGGCGAGAGTTGTTGCGGCGCTGCCGAAATGCTGCTTTTCCGCTACCGCGGCGAACGCGCGGAGTCCGGCGATCGTCGGCTGATAACTCTTATCGGTCATGCCTATCAGTGTAGTGGGACATATCACCTTTAATTCTAGGTCGGGTTCGGGCAGCATAGAGGCAGACAAACTTGACTAGATCCAGTTTAGGAAAAGGAGTGACCTAGATCCAGTTTAGGAAAAGGAGTGACATGGCACTGTTGACAATTGGTGACCAGTTCCCCGCCTACCGGCTGACCGCGTTGATCGGTGGCGACCTGTCCAAGGTCGACGCCCAGCAGCCGGGCGACTACTTCACCACGGTTTCCAGCGATGACCACCAGGGCAAGTGGAGGGTGGTGTTCTTCTGGCCGAAGGACTTCACCTTCGTGTGCCCGACCGAGATCGCCGCGTTCGGCAAGCTCAACGACGAGTTCGAGGACCGCGACACGCAGGTTCTCGGCGTCTCGGTGGACAGCGAGTTCGTGCACTTCCAGTGGCGTGCTCAGCACGAGGACCTCAATAAGCTACCGTTCCCGATGCTTTCGGACATCAAGCGGGAACTGGTCGAATCCACCGGGGCGCTCAACGAGGAGGGTGTCGCCGATCGGGTCACGTTCATCGTCGATCCCAACAACGAGATCCAATTCGTCTCGGTGACCGCCGGCTCAGTGGGCCGCAACGTCGAAGAGGTGCTGCGGGTGCTCGATGCCCTGCAGTCCGACGAGCTGTGCGCCTGCAACTGGCGCAAGGGTGACCCCACGATCGACGCCGGCGAAGAGTTGAGGAAGTCAGCCTGATGAGTGTCGAGAATCTGAAGGACGCACTGCCCGAATACGCCAAGGACCTCAAGCTCAACCTCGGCTCGATCAGCCGCAGCACCGTGCTGAACGAGGAACGGCTGTGGGGTACCTTATTGGCCAGTGCCGCGGCGACTCGGAATGCCCAGGTACTGACCGAGGTTGGTGCCGAGGCGGCTGATTACCTGTCGTCCGAGGCCTATCAGGCGGCGCTGGGTGCCGCATCGATCATGGGCATGAACAACGTGTTCTACCGTGGCCGCGGCTTCCTTGACGGCAAGTACGACGACCTGCGCCCCGGGTTGCGGATGAACATCATCGGCAATCCGGGCGTGGACAAGGCGAACTTCGAGCTGTGGTCGTTTGCGGTGTCGTCGATCAACGGGTGTTCGCACTGCGTGACCGCCCACGAGCACGCCCTGCGCGAGGCGGGCGTCGACCGAGAAGCTATCCTGGAGGCATTGAAGGTAGCGGCCATCGTTTCCGGCGTCGCACATGCGATCACCACTGCCCAAACACTGGCCGCTGCGGGCTAGACACCGCCCGTAGACTTCGGGTCTGTGGTGTTGAGCCAAGTCGATCTGCAACGTTTGCATCGCTGTGTCGAACTTGCCCGCACCGCACTCGAGAACGGGCACGGACCGTTCGGCGCGATCCTGGTCGGGGCCAACGGCCAGACCCTCTTCGAGGACCACAATCGCGTCACGGACGACGACCAGACGTCGCATGCCGAACTGGGGATCGTCCGATGGGCAGTGGCGAATTTGGCTCCGGTGCATCGCATTCGAGCCACCGTGTACACGTCGTGTGAGCAGTGTCCGATGTGCGCGGCCGCGCACGCCTGGGCCGGTCTCGGGCGCATCGTCTACGCCACATCGAACGCCCAGCTGACTCAATGGCTGACCGAGTGGGGGGTGCCCACACCGCCGGTGGCCATGCTGCCGATCAACACGATCGCCCCCAGAGCGCTGGCCGATGGCCCGGCGCCCGAACTCGAAGCGGAGATGAAATCCCTCTACGAAGCCAGGTATCGGCGGTGACGGTGCCGCCCTGGGTCCGGCATGTGATCTGGTGGCAGGTCTACCCCCTGGGGTTCGTCGGTGCCTTCCCGGCCGCTGCACCTCCGGATCCGGGTGAACACCGGCTGCGACGGATCGCCGATTGGTTCGACCACGCCATCCAGCTCGGTGCGTCGGGGATCGCGCTGGGGCCGATCTTCGCCTCGCGCACACACGGTTACGACACCACCGATCATTACCGTATCGATCCCCGGCTCGGCGACGAGGACGATTTCGACTACCTCGTCGCGCAGGCGCATCGCCGGGGCTTGCGGGTGCTGCTCGACGGCGTGTTCAACCACGTCGGTGTCGACTTCCCGCGCTACCGCGCAGCGGAGCACGACGATGCGGCGGCGCGCTGGTTTCGCGGGCGCCCCGGCCGCTTTCACACCTTCGAAGGACACGATGGCTTGCCAACGCTGAACCACGACAACCCCGAAGTCGCCGACTACACGGCCGACGTCATGGCGCACTGGTTGCGACGAGGAGCTGACGGCTGGCGCCTGGACGCTGCTTACGCGGTCCCACAACAATTTTGGGCGGCGGTCTTGCCGAGAGTTCGGGAACGCCAACCGGATGCGTGGTTCGTCGGAGAACTGATCCATGGCGACTACGCAGCGGTGGTTCGCGAAGCCGGTTTCGACTCGGTCACCCAATACGAACTCTGGAAGGCGATCTGGAGCAGCCTGAACGACGAAAACTTCTACGAGCTGGACTGGGCGTTGCAGCGCCACAACGATTTCGTGCAAAGCTTTCCCCCGCTGACCTTCATCGGAAATCACGACGTCACCCGCATCGCCAGCCAACTCGAGCGTCCCGAACACCTCGCGCATGCCCTGGTGATCCTGATGACCGTGGGTGGCATTCCGAGCATCTACGCCGGCGACGAGTTCGGCTATCGCGGAATCAAGGAGGAGCGATTCGGCGGCGATGACGCGGTGCGTCCCGAATTCGGCGCTCCCCCGCAACTGGATAAGCGCGGGATCCAAGTATGGTCGCTTCATCAGTACCTGATTGGGCTGCGCCGGCGGCATTCCTGGCTGCATGCCGCGTCGACGACCGCGTTGCGACTGGATAACCGCCATTTCGTATACCGGTCTCGAAACGGCGACCAGGCGCTGATCGTGGCGCTCAACATCGACGACGTCGCACTGCACGTCGTGTTGGGTGAGTTGGGCGTGGGAAAGGCACACGTCATCGCCGGGAGTGGCGCGCCGCCGCAGGAAGTCGTCGACGCCGTGTCGATCGAGCCGCATGGCTGGCGGATCCTGCGGCCGAGCTAAGTCAGCCGCGACACCGTCAGCGGATCTTCTTCGCCGTCGTAATACCGCTCGAGCAACTGGACGAAATCCCGGTTGTCCTGGGTCGCGCGGGCAAACAACGTCATCGACGAACGAACTTTCAGGTCGTCGGGAGATCCGAAGATCTCCCCGATCGAGCGGCCTTGCACGGCGTTGACCAACTGTGCGCATTCATGCAACCGCGCTCCGAGGACCTGGTGCCGAAGATACGCGCGGGCCTCGTCGAGCGAGGAGATCGCGTACCTGGCCGCCGTCGGACTGCTGCCCAGCCCGTCGACCTGCGGGAAGATGAACCAGATCCAATGGCTGCGCTTGCGGCCGGCGCGCAACTCATCGAGGACGGTGTGGTAGACCCGAGCCTGCGCATCGACAAAACGCCGCAGATCAAAGGGATCGCTTGCGGATTGCATATGTCCTACCGTGGCACAGTCCCGACGTGTTGAGGAGGATATCGATGGCGGCCAAACGGCGGATGCCGAAGGTCAATGACCTTGCACCGCTGATCCGATTCCGCAAGCCCCGGTTCGACCGTGTCCAACGCCGGCTCGATGACGCGCAGACCATTCATGATCTGCGGCGCATCGCCAAGCGGCGGACACCGAAGGCGGCCTTCGATTACACCGACGGCGCGGCCGAGGAAGAGATCTCGCTGGGGCGTGCGCGACAAGCCTTTCGCGACATCGAGTTTCACCCCACGATCCTGCGTGACGTCAGCAATGTCCAGACCGGATGGGAGGTTCTTGGCCAACCGGTGGCGCTGCCGTTCGCGATCGCGCCGACGGGCTTTACCCGGTTGATGCAGACCGAGGGTGAGATCGCCGGTGCCCGGGTGGCCGCGGCGGCTGGTATCCCGTTCTCGCTGTCCACTCTGGGCACCGCGTCCATCGAAGAAGTGGCGGCTGCTGCTCCGCAGGGCCGCAGGTGGTTTCAGTTGTACATGTGGCGTGATCGGGACCGGTCGATGGCATTGGTGCGACGGGCCGCCGACGCCGGGTTCGACACCCTGCTGGCCACCGTCGACGTCCCGGTTGCCGGTGCGCGGCTGCGCGACGTCCGCAACGGGATGTCGATTCCGCCGGCGCTGACGCTGCGTACGGTGCTCAACGCCGTGCCGCGCCCGCGCTGGTGGTTCGACCTGTTGACCACCGAGCCGCTGGCCTTCGCGTCGCTTGATCGGTGGTCGGGCACCGTCGGCGAATACCTCGACACGATGTTCGACCCCAGCCTCACGTTCGACGATCTGGCCTGGATCAAAGCTCAATGGCCGGGCAAGCTCGTCGTCAAAGGCGTCCAGACCCTCGACGACGCGCGGGCCGTCGTTGATCGCGGCGTCGACGGCCTCGTGTTGTCCAATCACGGTGGCCGTCAACTTGATCGGGCTCCGGTGCCATTTCAGCTGCTGCCCACCGTGGCGCGTGAACTCGGCAAGGACACCGAGATCCTGCTGGACACCGGCATCATGTCGGGCGCCGACATCGTCGCCGCGATCGCGCTAGGAGCGCGCTGCACGCTGATCGGCCGGGCCTATCTGTATGGGCTGATGGCCGGCGGCGAGGCGGGGGTTCATCGCGCCGTCGAGATCCTGTCCGACCAATTGACTCGCACCATGCGGCTGCTCGGGGTCACCTGCCTCGAGGAACTCTCGCCCAAGCACGTCACGCAGTTGCGACGGCTGGTGCCGATCCCGCCGTCCTGTTGACCATCGACCGTTACTGCTCGTCGAGGTTGAGCAGGGAAATCACGCCCTTCAAGTGGTCGCAGAGGAAGTTTCTGCACATCGCGGGACGAATGTCGTAGACCGTGCACGCACCTGTCGTTTTGTCGTAGAACCGGCACGGAATCCACTCCACGTCCGGCAGGACGCGCATTGCCGGGTAGTTAGCAGGTTCTTGCCACGACGGGCGATCGGGGAAGAGGGTCCGTCCCTCCTCGAAGTCGATGAACACTTCTTCGCGTGAGACCACGCGGCCGAGTCGGCGGCCAAGGTCAACTAGGAAGGTATCCGCGTCGCGGACGGGCCCCGGGATGAAGTCGCGATCATCAAGCGTGCAGCATCCGCCGGCGTTTCCGCGGAAGCCCATGCAATTTTGGCTGCAGGTGTATCCGATGACCTGCAGCCGCAGCGCCTCTCGGGCGATCGCCATAGGTTCGACACTAGCGCCGCCGAGTCCGATGCGACGGCATGGCGATCGGCGGAGCTGCTCGCTCGGCGCTACTTGTCAGTGAACCGTGGCATACTCGAATATATGTTCGAATCAAAGTCGGATCCGCTGTCGCCGCCGGAGGTGATCGCGCGGTTCGATGAGATGTTTGAGCGGCACTACCCGTCAAAGACGCCGGAGTCGTCGGCCCTGGTGGATCGGGTTCGCGGGTGGGTGAGGGTGGAGAACCGGGCTGCCGCCGCGTCGTTAGTGGCGATGGGTGAGTTGTTTGGCTATCGGCTCTCGCGCTGCTGATGAGCCACGCGGCGGCCGGCAGCCAAGCCGGGGAACGGCGGTTGAGGAAAGTGATGGTCGATGACGGCGGGTTCACGCGGTTCCGGAGGGCGACACAGACACCGTTCAACCTCGTCTTCGAGGCTCGGCCCTGACGGCGACGGCCGGAGTGGCGAGAAGGGAGCGGCGCGGCGGGTGACCGGCGAGCTGCCTGAGTTCTAAAACGTCCTTCACGTATCCGGTGCCAACACCAAACAATGACGGTCTGCACCCGGCCTGGCGGATGCGGAGGGCCCGCTATCCGAACATCCACTGGCCGCCGTTGACGTGGATGACCGCCCCGGTGATGGCAGCTGAGCGCGTCGAGCACAGGAAGGCGCACGCCCACGCAAGCTCCTCGGGCGTTGGCTGGCGCCGGATGGGGATGGCCGGGAGGAACTCCTTCGTCCGCTCCGCGGTCACCTCAGGGTGGGTCTCCTTATCGCGGATGGTTTCAATGAAGCCGGGCGAGACGTCGTTGACGGTGATGCCGTACTGGCCCAGTCCGGAGGCCAGGGACTTGGTCAGGGTGCGCAGGCCGCCCTTGCCGACCGAGTGGGGGACCCGGGTCCAGCCGCCCAGCCAGCCGTCCTCCCCGTTGATATGCACCACCCGGCCCCAGCCGCGGTCGCGCATGCCGGGCACCAAGGCTTTGGCAAGGTACCAGGAGGCCGTGAGCTGCTGGTTCAGGTGGTAGTGCCAGTCCTCGTCGGTGATCGTGAAGAAGTCCTTGTAAAGCCGGCGGGCTGCGTTGCTGACGTAAATGTCCACGCCGCCGAACGTCTCCTCGGCCTGGGTCCGCATCCGCTCCACGGTTGACTTGTCGGCGGCATCGCCCATCACCACCAGCGAGCGGGCGCCGAGACCTTCGGCCTCCTTGGCCACCGCGTGCGAGCGTTGACGATGACGTTGGCGCCGCGGCTGGCCAGCTCCAGGACTATCGCCCGCCCGATATTCCGCCCCGAGCCCGTCACCAATGCGGTCTTGCCTGCAATTCCGAAGTCGTCACTCACGTTTGACTCCTCGCGTCCCGATCTACCTGGCTTAGCTTCCGCGCATTCGGAAAGAACCTCAAACTGTCCTTCAGCAAGTCGGTGCCACCACCTGGTCAGGACTGCCCGCTACTGCCGGATCTCATCCGAAGCTCGAAGGCGTTATCGCCTGGTCAATTCGAACACTCGTAGTTCCCGGTCCGTTCGGCCTCGGTAGGCATCATAGTTAGCTCCGTAGTCGGCGAACTTCCGGAAGATGCGATCGTGCTCGGTGCCCGTCAACTGGGTTGCGACCACCGCGATCTCCTTTCCCCCCATCGTTACCCAGGCGTTCGGGTCGGCCAGCAGGTTCCACGACCACGCGGGGTGATTGGCCTGTCCGTAGTTGCTTCCGACCAGGAAGAGGCGATCGTCTTCTCGCATGTAAGTCAGTGGTATCTCCCGTCGCTCACCCGACTTTCTGCCGGTGGTGGTCAGCAGCAGCAGCGGCACTCCGACCGGGCCGAAAATCGTGAAACGACCGTTGCTTCGGCGCAGAAGTTGGCGGTCCACCGGGGCGAGTTTGCGGATACACCAGGCACCGAACTTCGTGCTAATAAGGGCGATTATCGGTCTCTTGAACGCCGAGGGTGGTTCATGACCCCACCGCACATCTGGGAAAGCATCCTCGTTCATAGCGCAATACTATTCACTCCTACCAGGTGCACACCCAGGAGCGTCAATCGCTTAAAACGTACTTTGGCCACTCGGTGCCATCACCTGGTGAAGACGTTCTGGCGGTGGCGTGACACCCAATTGCCTGACGGCACAGTAATTCTCACCGCCCCCACCGGACACACCTACGTGACCACGCCGGGCAGCGCGCTGCTGTTTCCCAGCCTGTGCGTACCAACAAGCGAATTACGCCCGCGCAAAACGACACATGCCGACTCGGGCTGCGCTGACCGCACCGCGATGATGCCCAGACGCCGCCGCACCCGCGCCCAAAACCGCGCGGCACGCATCGCGATTGAACGCCGCCAAACCCACGAAGCACGCACGACCCGAGCAGCGCAGCGCATCGGCTACACCGATCTTGCTGCCCCACCCGGCACCGACCACGACCCACCACCGTTCTGATATGGGGAGCATTCTGTCAAGTGGGCAGGGTGAAGCGGCGGCCGCAACCGTCGCTGTGGCCGCCGCTTCGTGACCAGATGAGTCTGTTGGGATGTCGAGCGTGTCGTATCGACGCGTG
>NZ_JBKQTQ010000315.1:0-2688 GCF_052143115.1 Mycobacterium sp. | reverse complement strand
CCGAATACCGCGATGTTGATCGTTACCGCCCCCCGGCCAGCCTCACCGAGGAGATCCTGGCCGGCATCTACGCCCAGGTGCTCGGGCTCGAGCGGGTCGGGGTCGACGACTCGTTTTTCGACCTGGGCGGGGATTCGCTGTCGGCGATGCGGGTGATCGCCGCGGTCAACACCGCCCTGGATGCCGGCCTTGCGGTGCGCACCGTGTTCGAGGCGCCGTCCGTTCGAAGCTTGAGTGAGCAGTTGGGCAGACATGACAGTGCGATGGAAGTAGTCCCCGTTGAGGTCCTCAAGGAGGGTACGGGTGTTCCGCTGTGCTGTATTCATGACGGTTTCGGGCTTAGCTGGTCATATCGGGCTCTGGGCAATTATTTGGATTGCCCGATTATCGGAATTAACCAAATCCCGCAAAATGGCGAAGCTGAACCTGGATCGATTCGTAGCATGGCGGCAAGCTATGCAGACAGGCTCCAAGCCGTTTATCCTGCCGAGACCTACAAGCTTCTCGGCTGGTCTCTTGGGGGCGTCGTAGCCCACGAGCTCGCCATTGAGCTTAATCGACGCGGATGCGCAGTCCAACGCTTGGTACTGCTCGACGATGCATTCAGCACTAACAGGGTCATCGCGAGAAATCAAGCCTCAGACGAGAGCCAAATCCTGGAACACATCTTGCGAATCAATCATATAGATATTCCAGAACAGTCGGGGCCTCTTACCTACCCGCAGGCAGCGGAGTTAATTCACCAACAACTAGAAGAAGTAGTGGAGTTTGCTCCCAATCAGCTGTTGGAGTTCATGGTTCAAAGTGTTACTGCTAACCACTCGTACCTGCAGGAACACGTGCCTGATGTCTTTGATGGCGATATGGTCATATTCTCCGCAGCGCGAAGTAGAAATAGGAACGGTTCATCCCATCTGCAAAGTTGGCGACCCTACGTTGCTGGCGACATTACAACGTACTCGGTCGACTGCACACATCATGAGATGTTGACCACCGCATCGCTCGGTATGTATGGTGAGCAACTCAAACTTTCATTAGAAGCTTAAGGCGGCGTTGCGGTGGAGGCATTCCATTCCCGGGGCCTGTCAGGATCTCTGGTGATTTACCCCACCGCACTCGAGGCGCCGCCGTCTGGCGTGTTGCGGCCGATGTGTAGTTGCATGTTCAAGCTGCTGGCGCAGGATGTGGAGTCAGTTGGAGGAGATTTACGATTTTCCGGGTCCTGAGGCGGCTGTGGATTCCGCTAGTCGTACTGCTGGTGATCGGTGCTGGCGGATTGACGGTGTCGCGGCTGCACGGCATCTTCGGCTCCGAGAAACGCCCTTCGTATGCCGACAGCAACATAAAGGAGACCATGCCTTTCAACCCCAAGCACCTGGCGTACGAGGTCTTCGGACCACCAGGGTGACGGTGGGCGAGCTCGGCCCGACGTGGCTAGAGCGGCAGCGCGGGCACCTGAAGGCGTCAACCCTCCGATCCTATGAATTGAGCTGGGGTGCACACGTCGCGCGGCGTTGGGGTGGCGTCCGCATCTCCGATGTCCGCTACAGCGACGTGCAGGTGTGGGTGGCGGACCTGTCGTCGCGGCGCGGCCCGGGGGTGGTGCGAATCGCGTACTCGGTACTGGCGCGGATCCCCGATGACGCGGTGCGAGACAGGCTGATTGCTTCCAACCAGGCCCGCGGCGTGAAACTGCCGAAGCAGCCGCCGCGGCGCAACGTCTACCTGACCGCCGAACAGTTGCAGCGGCTCGCCGACGAGTCCGGCGGGTACAAGTCCCTGGTGCTGGTGCTCGGGGTCGGCGGGCTCCGGTTGGGCGAGGCCGCGGCGCTGCGCGTATCAGACGTCGACTTCCTGCGTCGGCGCGTTGAGTTGCGCCGCAACGCGGTCAAGGTGGGCAGCGGGTTTGTGGTCGGCACGCTCAAGAACCACAAGCACCGCGGCGTGGCGCTGCCGGGGTGGTCGTCGACGAGCTGGCCCACGCGTGCGAGGGCAAGGACCGCGACGAGCTGATCTGGCCGTCGCCGCGGGGCGGGTACATTAGCGGGCCGTCGTTGTGGAAGACCTCATGGCTGGCGATGGCGGTGGCGCGCTGCCAGCGGGCCGACCCCACCTTCCCGCGGGTGACGCCGCATGACCTGCGACACACCGCAGTGTCCCTGGCGATCAGCGCGGGCGCCAACCCGAAGGTGGTGCAGCGCATGCTCGGCCACGCGTCTGCCGCCATGACGCTGGACATCTACGCCGATCTGTTCGAGTCGGACCTGGACGCGGTCGCCGCTCGCCCCCGAAAACGTCTCTACCAGCGTATATGAGCCGGAAAGCGTGCTGTGCCCGGTTGTCTGGCGTAAAACCGACATCGTCGTGGCTGACCGGGTGGGCGGCCTACAGCTGGCGATTTACAGCGGCGAGGACCGCAAGTCCCTCGCCGACTTGATGAGGCGACGAACGCGGTTGTGCAGCTCCTCATCGGGAGCAACTCTTTCGAGGCTTTCGGCTCGATCGAGCACATCTGGATGTAGAAGCGCGCGAGGCTTCGTAGAGGGAATGCAAGGTTTAGGGGCTCTTCGTAATTCAGTTTTCTGGTGCCTGTCGGCACGCCCGTGCATGCGGGAAAATCGGGTGCGGTCGCTCGCCGAGGTCGATCACTCTTTGGCGCAGGTGAGCCCGTAATTCAGTTTGATCCGG
>NZ_JBKQTQ010000314.1:0-18275 GCF_052143115.1 Mycobacterium sp. | reverse complement strand
AGTGGGTCGACACGTCGCCGCTGATGATCCAGTTCCGCTCGCACCTGTTCAGCCGCATCGTGCCGATCGTCAAGGACATCGGGTTGTGGGGCGACAAGGTGCAGAAGGCCTTCAGGGACATGGGTGTACTCGACATGGCCGGCTTCGACATCGAGGCGCTGATGAAGGCCGATGAGGATCAGGCCGACGCGCTGGACAAGGCACACGCCGAGATGGCCGGCCGGGCCCTCGAGGTGGACGAGGTGATCGCGGCGGGCGCGAGCTAACCCAATGTCCAGTTTGGCGAGGAGGGCGGCGCAGCTGAACTGCTCGACGAGCTGAACACGGCGATGTTCGGCGCAGGCGGCAATTTCCCGCCGCCTGACGCGCCGCCCGGGTACCTGACACCCATCACGATCGAGAAGGTCGGCGGCGTCGGGCCCTGGGCATCCTGACGGCAGAAACCGCGATTGTCGAGAAGCCCGCCGACGAGGACGAGCACGCCGGCCACCACCACCATTAGGCACTGGCGGCAGACCGCCCCGGTCATTTGGCTGGGGGCGCTCTGTGCGATCACGCCGTAGCTAACCGCCTGAGACATAACGCACCCTGTAGAGCTCACACGGTTCGGCGATGCCCTTCAGGGTGTGCGTTCCGTGGCCTTCTAGCGTGATGCCGGAACCGGCCACGAGGTTGCTGATAGAGGAAGAAACGAGCACCTCCGAATTCCTGGCTAAGCCCTGAATCCGCGCGGCTTGATGCACGGCCATCCCGGTTATGTCGTCGCCGCGTGTCTCGATCTCGCCAGTGTGCAACCCGGCCCGAATCTCGATATCAAGCTCTGATCTGATGCGATTCCTCAACGCCCACGCGCATCGAACCGCCCGGCTCGGGCTGTCAAAAGTCGCCAGCAGTCCGTCGCCTGTGCTCTTGATCCAGCGGCCTCCGCACACACCAATCTCGATGCGGCACAAGTCGTCGTGATGGTCCAAGAAGTCGCGCCACGCGGTGTCGCCCAGGTGCGCGGCATGCATTGTCGAGTCGACAATGTCTGTCAAGAGAACCGTTGCGAGCTTCCGTGAATGGTCCGCGTTCGGCCGGGTGCCGGTGAGAAACTCCTCGATTGCGTCGGCGTATTTTTGGCCGGAACCGAACCAGACGGCGTGGTCGTCGGTGGGGAGCTCCACGAGGCGAGCGCCCACGATGTGCTCGGCCAGATAACGGCCACTCTGAAACGGGACGACGCGATCCCTGCGGGCGTGCATCACAAGGGTCGGAGCGTAAATGGACGGCAGCACGTGGCGGATGTCGATCTCGGCAATAAGCCGGCCAAATGGGGCCAGCTTCAATCGGGGCAGCGATGCGCGTTCGTAACGGGCCGCCCACCGCCGGAAACCCGGTTGCCCCTCCATGGACGGGGCCATGTGCCTCATCGTGGTTTCGCCGGTGCCCCAGATCAACGGACCCAGCCTTAAGGCCAGCAATTGTTGCCGCCTGGTTGGTGCCCACGGATGATCGTCACGGCGCACCCAGCTTGCGAAGCTGCCGCTCAGAATCAAACCCTCGGTGCGCTCAGGAAACGTGGCGGCAAAGAACGCTGCCAGGGTGCCGCCCTCCGACCAGCCGCCGATGACGGCGCGGTCTACGGCTTCTGCGCGCATGACGGCGACGAGGTCCTGCACCCGCGCGTCGAGCGACGGCGGGGGGATGCTGCGGTCGGACACTCCTGTGCCGCGCTTGTCGAAATAAATTACGCGGCAGACGGATCCGAGCCGTTCAAAAAAAGTAGTGGCCTCCGGGTTCTCCCAGATTACTTCGAGGTTCTGTGCGAATCCGGGAACACCTATCAGTGTCCGCTTCCCCGAGCCGAACGCCTGGTAGCCAATGCGGACCCATCTGCTTCTGCGTAGCGGGTCTCCGGTCGGGCGAGCGTCACATTCGCAAACTATAAATTCGCCGCGGCGCGTAGTTAAGTGGACGACTTCTCAGTGGGTTAACGACAATGCGCTGGCTGCAATCTCGCACGACCGAAACCGCGATAGTCGAGAAGCCCGCCGACGAGGACGAGCACGGCCACGGTCATCACCACGGCCACGCTCACTAGGAATCATCAACACGGAGCACCCCCGGTTTATCGCCGGGGGTGTTTCGTTTGTTCGTCTTGTCCGGCAAGAAGCGTCCAGTGCCGACTCCTCGATCGTCGCTGACTGGCCGACCCACCCCCGCGAGCCGATGTCATCAAGTGAACGGTCCCGGGCCGAGCCCGGATCTGCTCGCAGCCCTTTGGATCGAATGGCCGCGCGACGGCGGCTATCAGCGCCTGCCGGGTGTGCTGGCACTTGCTTTCGTGGAATCTAGGGCGACATCGCCACGCCACCGCAAGGCTTCCAAGGCGACGGCGACGTGAACGCTGGATTCTTCCAGGGGGCGGGGAAGTAGCTTTTCGGCGCGGTGGAGTTGCTCAGCCAAGGTGTTGCGGTGGGTGTAGAGGCGGGCCACTGCGCGAGAGGCATTGCACTGGGCGTTGATGAATGTCTCTACTGCGCTGCGTAATTCGGGTGCTGCGTGCCTGAAGTCGCCGAGTATCTGGGTGATGAATTCGTCGGCGCCTTCAGGGTCGAGAGTGAGCAGCGCCACCAGTTGGACGTCGGTGAACAGCACGATGCGTTGGCGGGATTCCCGGCGGGCGAGCATCCGCTGGGTGGTGAGGGCGTTCAGATGACTGCGCCGAAAACCGTCAATCCCGGCAGCGGTCGGGCCGACGGCGACCCGCACCGCGGGGCATCGCTCGAGCGCGCTGTGCATATGCGCGATGGT
Organism: Mycobacterium sp.; assembly: GCF_052143115.1. Classification (GTDB taxonomy): domain Bacteria; phylum Actinomycetota; class Actinomycetes; order Mycobacteriales; family Mycobacteriaceae; genus Mycobacterium. Next base: position 15,479 of record NZ_JBKQTQ010000314.1, on the reverse strand, counting down.
CAAGCGCTTCCCGCCGCCGATCCACACCCAGCGAGTGGCGGCGTTGGCGAGCACGCTGAGCGGGCGGGTGCCGGCCACCTGACCCAGGGCGTCGACGGCTCGCTCGAGGGAATGCGCGTCGCGGTCGGGCTCGTCGGTCCACACGACGGCCGCGGTGTGGGATTGGTTGACTGCATAGCCAAGACGGGCTTCGGCGCGACGGCGAGTGATGGGCGCGCCCTCGAGGATCAGGGCGACGGCTTCTCGGCGTTCGGCATGCGTGCCTCGGGTCAGCTCCTCACGCTCGGTTTGCATTTGGGCGTTGATGCCGGCCAGTGTCGCGTCGATGAATTCGTTGATCGAGCGGGACGTCACGTCGAGCATTTCGCGCAAGTCGCCCTGATCGGAGGTGAGAGCGAAGGCGGTGTCCATCCACCGCCGCCATGCGGCGTTTTGTCCGACCCGGTAGGCGTCCAGCGCGGCGGCGTCCATGCCTCGGCGAACCAGATCGCGTGCCAGGGCCAGCGGCTCGGCCCCCAGGTTGGCGGGCACCGGACTTCCCGGATCGCGAACGTTGGCGGCGGCCCAGTGCAGAAGGTTGGCCCGGTTGGTGCGGGTCACGGACGCAGCCAGCACCGGGTCTTCGCGGATCTCGGGGCTGGCGGCCAGGGTCGCGCGGTCGATGTCGTCGAGCCACTCCGGTGGCGCATCGCGCGCGATCTCCGCTCCCTGGCGGATCAGCTCGGCGACCCGCGGCGACGGAGGCTCCCACGCCATGCGATCACTCTACGCGAGGCAGTGCATTATGCACTCTAAAACGCGAAAGTTACGGCAGTTTGCAATTGGGAAATGGTGGCCGAGACCTCAATCATGGACAGCACAAACCCACATCACTCACCCAGGAGCAATCCATGATCGCCACAGCTTCCACCGCGACCCATGTCGAGCACGTCGACGTGTTGATCGTCGGCGCCGGCATCTCGGGCATCGGTGCCGCCTACTCCCTGCAGAAGGAACACCCCGGCAGGTCTTACGCCATCCTGGAGGCGCGCGACGCCACCGGCGGCACCTGGGATCTGTTCCGTTACCCGGGGATTCGCTCCGACTCCGACCTGCACACCTTCGGCTACGAGTTCAAGCCCTGGCGCGACGAGAACGCCATCGCCAGCGCCGACAAGATCCTGGCCTACCTGCGCCAGACCGCAGCCGAGAACGGCATCGACGAGAAGATCCGCTTTCACCACAAGGTGCTCGGCGCCGCCTGGTCCGGCGCCGAGGCGCGCTGGCTGGTCGACGTGGAGCGCACCGACGCCGAAACCTTGGTCCAGTTCAGCGCCAACTGGATCTTCATGGCCGGGGGTTACTACCGCTACGACCAGGGATTCACCCCTGAGTTCAAAGGCCGTGACCGGTTCCAAGGCCAGATCGTGCACCCCCAGCACTGGCCCGAGGATCTGGACTACACCGGTAAGAAGGTCGTCATCATCGGCAGCGGCGCGACCGCGGTCACCCTGGTGCCAGCGATGGTCGGCAAGGCGGCACACGTGACCATGCTGCAGCGCTCACCGACCTATATCATGGCGGTGCCGTCGAAGGACGTCTTCGCCAACACCGCCAAGAAGCTGCTCGGCGACAAGCGTGGCTACGCGCTCACGCGGCGCAAGAACATCGTCAAACAGCGTGCCATTTACCAGTTCTGCCAGACCTTCCCGGGTCCGGCCAGAAAGATGATTCGCCGGCTCAACGCCAAGCAGCTGCCCGAGGGCTATCCCATCGACGAACACTTCAACCCGGACTACAACCCGTGGGATCAGCGGTTGTGCGCGGTGCCCGACGGCGACCTGTTCAAGGCCATCGGCGACGGCAGCGCCTCGGTGATGACCGACCGCATCGCGACGTTCACCGAGACCGGCATCGAGCTGGAGTCGGGCCGCCATCTGGACGCCGACATCATCGTTACCGCAACGGGTTTGAACCTGCAGATGTTCGGCGGGGTGTCCCTGAGCGTGGATGGCGAGCCGGTCGACTTCGCCAAGACGTTTGCGTACAAGGGCATGATGCTCTCGGGCGTGCCGAACTTCGCGTTCGCCGTCGGCTACACGAACTCGTCGTGGACGCTTAAGGTCGGGCTGCTGTGCGAGCACTTCTGCCGGCTGCTGACCCACATGGACGCCAACGGCTACGACACCACGCGACCCGAGGTCGGCGACCCGAAGATGGAGGCCCGGCCGCTGCTGGACTTCTCCGTCGGGTACGTCCAGCGTGCGCTGCACCTGATGCCCAAGCAGGGTGACGGCGCGCCGTGGATGATGTCCTCGAGCTACTACAGCGACGTCAAGCTGCTTCGCAGCGACTCGGTGGTGGACCCGAACCTGCGGTTCGACACCTCCCGCCAGGTCGCGGCCGCGAGCGCAGTGGCGGTGCCGGCATGACCGACCAGTTCTGTCGCGTCGGCGCCGGCCGGCAGGTGTGCTACCGGACGGACGGTGATCCGTCCGGTACGCCCCTGCTCCTGATCGCCGGTCTGACCCTGGACCTGACGTCGTGGCCGCGGGCCATGGTCGACGGCCTTGTTGCCCAGAGGTTTTACGTGATCCGGTTCGACAACCGTGACGTCGGCCGCACCACCCCGGCCGCCACACCGCCGCCGAGCCTGCTACGCCGCGCGTTGCGTCGCCCCCGCCGGGACGGCTACGACCTGGCCGATATGGCTGGCGACGCCATCGCGGTGCTTGACCACATCGGCGTCGCGCAGGCCCACGTCGTCGGAATGTCGATGGGCGGCATGATCGCCCAGACGATCGCGGCCCGCTACCCCACTCGGACGTTGTCATTGACGTCGATCTTCTCCACCACCGGCGGCAAGCGGGTCGGACAGCCTGCCGTGTCGACGCTGCTGCTGTTGTCCAAGCCTGGGTCACGTACCCGCGAGGAATTCATCGGCAAGCACGTTGGGCTGATGGGCCACCTCGCGGGCAGCGGGTTCCCGCTCGACGAGACCGGCGCCGCCGAGTACGCGGCGGGGGCCTGGGACCGGGGTCTGCGGGAGGCGGCCGGTGACGGCGTCGCACGGCAGATCAACGCCATCTACCAGTCGGGCGATCGCACCGCCGAGCTGCGTCGAATCTCCGCGCCCACGTTGGTGATTCACGGCGACCGCGACCGCATCGTGCACCCCAGCGGTGGGCATGCCACCGCGGCGGCCATCACCGGTGCTCGTCATGTCACTATCGCCGGCATGGGCCACGACCTGGCGCCCGGAGTCACCGACCGTCTGGTCGAGCTCATCACCAACCACATCGAGCGGTCGCCGACTACGAGGCGCCCCTCGAACAGGCCTTCCGCGAGTGGCGACGTGTTCCAAAGTCCGGTGGCCACCTCGTCACTCAGCAAGCTGGCGCTCAGGTGAGGTGGTGGTCTCGGTGACCTTGCTCATCCGGACGACTACAAGTGCCGGTCTATTGGTGGTCGACGGTGGCTTACGTCTAACACCACCGAGACGGCGATCGTCGAGAAGCCTGCCGAGGAAGCGAGGCACGGCCACGGTCATCACCACGGTCACGCTCACTAGGGCAGCACCGCGAGCCGAAGCAAAAGCCCCCGCACGCCCGGCGTGTCGGGGGCTTTTGCGTCTGTTGGCGAGCGGAACACCCCGGCTCCTGGCCGGGGGTGCTTTCGATTACCCAACGTGAGGACTGGTCTCGACCTTGTGCGCTGGGAGTTGGGACTTCCTCATCATGCCGACCCCCGGCCGTGGGAATGGCCAGGTATACCGAGATGTTTACGCGGGCATGACGGATCAAGTACAGCTCAGCACCACCGATTGGGTGCGAGAGCAGACCGAACAAATACTGGCACAAGGCACTACGGACGGGGTCCAGATCCTGGATCGCCCCGTCGTCCTTTTCACGGTGACGGGTGCGAAGTCCGGGCAGAAGCGGTACGTGCCGCTGATGCGAGTGGAGAAGGACGGGCGCTACGCCATGGTCGGTTCCATCGGCGGGAGCCCGAAGAACCCCTCCTGGGTCTACAACCTCCGGGCTAACCCGAAGGTCACGGTGCAGGACGGCGACAAAGTGTTCGAGCTGACGGCCCGCGAGGTTCATGGGGCCGAGCGAGAAGAATGGTGGCAGAGGGGAACCGAAGCTTACCCCCACTACATCGAATTGCAGTCGCTGACGACAAGGAAGATCCCTGTCTTCGTCTTGGAGTGACACAGTAAACACGAAAACGGCGAAGTCCGGCGGATCAGATCGTCCCTGATCTCACCGGGCGAATGGGTTGCATCGTTGGTGGGCTTCAAGTGTGGCGCTGTGTGGGCGCGCCGGCTTGCGGAGTGGTGGTGTGAAAGACCGGCCAGCCAATCTCGGTGCGCCAGGCTGTTTCATCACCGGTGTCTTGGGGACCGACGAGGTAGTACTCGCGAATGGGCTCATCGATGGTGATGGCGTGTTGGGCGACGTGAACGGCCAGGGCGCCGTAGGCCAGGTCGATGTCGCGGTGGGAGCCGGCGTGCACCACGGTGGCTAGTTCGGCGGAGGGTACGACCAGTTCAATGAGGCGCCCGGTGGGACGGATATCACCGGCGAACGGGACGAAAACGGTCGCCGATCCTCGTTCACGGGTGAACAGCTCGTCGGTGAAAATGCCCCCGGCCGGGCCGCAGATGCGCGCGCGTTGAGCGGTCAGGTTGGCATACAGCTCGGCCAGCGCTCCCCGGAGCCACGTCATCGCATCGCGCACGTCGATGACGTCGCTGATCGCGACCGCCTCGGCCGCTTCGACTCCGCGGTAACCTATTCGGCCTTCGAGAGCGGGCCCGGGCTGAAGCAGCTCACGCAGCGACTCAACGGCCCGTTCGGTTTGCGCGAGTTGGGATTCCAGCCGCATGAGGTGGGCGTTGATCAGTTCGTTGCGAAGACGAAGGTCGGTGGTGCTCATGACGGTACGGATCTCGTCGAGTGGCATTTCGAGAGTCCGGAAGCGGCGAATGATCTGTGCTGTCGCGATCTGGGCGGTGCTGTAGCGGCGGTAGCCGGTAGCACGGTCAACATCAACGGGCTCGAGCAGCCCGATCTGGTGGTAGTGGCGCAGCATCTTCACGCTCAGCTGCGTCGCACGGGAGAAGTCCCCGATGGCCAAAAGCGCGGGAGAACTCATGGCCCCCAGTGTGCACTCTCCCCTCGGGGGAGACTCACGCTCCGAACGAGCCTTGACTCGTCCACGGTGTCAGCGCGCACTGTGTGATCACCGGCTGCAACACCGGCCAGCCACGAATTGGGAGACGAGAGCATGAAAGAGACCGATCTGGTAGGGATCGTCGCCGACCACATCGACGCGGTTAACGCCGGCGACAGCGATCGCATCGTCGCCACCTTCGCCGAGGATGCCTACGTCAACGACAACCACCGCGAATTCGTCGGAATCGACGCCATCCGCCGCTGGGTGGCCAAGGAGATAGTCGGTGACAAGGTGAGGATTGAGGTTCGCGAGGTGCTCAATCATTACGACGATACCGTTGTGCGCGGAGCCTACGACGGTACCTTCGACCGGACCAACCTCCCCGACGATCTTGTTCTGACGAACTACTTCAGCGTGCGTGACGGCAAGATCGTCAGCCTTGTAATCGTCTTCAACCAGCCCGCCGACTACTGACTGGCAGGAGCATCCCCGGTTTTTCGCCGGTGGTGTTTGTTTGTTGGGTCGCGTCCGGCAAGCGGCATTCGCTGGACTTCTACACCTCGATGGCAAGCAGCGCTTGCAGGTGTTCGACGACGGACTCGGGCTGCTCCTGCTGCACCCAGTGCCCGGCGCCGGGCACCAGGCGCACGCCCGTCATGTGGGCAAAGGCCCGTTCGCACATGATCTCCAGGGCACCGGGCATCTGATATGTGCCCCAGTCGCTTTGGCCGGAGATGAACATCGAAGGCACGCCAATTGTCTTGCCCGAGAACAGGCTCAGGTCCGCAACAAGATGCGGCTCCAGGCTGGCCCTGTACCAGTTGAGGCCACCCTGAAAGCCGGTGCGCTCGTATTCTTCAGCATAGACGGCGATCTCAGCGTCTGGCAGCCACCGGTTAGCGCCGATCTCGGTCGCCGATGGCACGAAGGGGCGCACCGTCTCGGCCATTGTTTGGTCGCGATCCATCACGTAGTAGGTCGGCATCTTCGCCAACTCGTCGGCTGAAAAATTCGCGAGCTGATGAGGCTTGTTCCCCTCCCAGTCGGCGCTTTTGTAATGGAAGTAGGCGCGCAGAAATGTGCCCACACCCTCTGGGGCGCGCCACATGTCGTCGTTGGCGGGCCTGGTTGTGTAGTAGCGCTGGTAGTGCTTGCGCGGGCGCGGCAAGCGACCCAGGTCAGCTTCGACGTCACCCGTAGCGTTGCCCGGCTCGGCGCGTTGTGAGCCTGGGGCTGCGGTGCCGAACGGTAGCCTTGGCGGCCCCGCGAAGGGTGCGCTCAGGATGGCGCACCGCCGGTAGACATCAGGCCGGGTCAGAGCACACCACGAGGCAACAAGAGAACCGAAATCGTGACCGATTACGGCCGCCGCCCGCCGGTAGCCCAGCGCGAACGTGAGCGCCACCGCATCGCGAGCCAGATTCAGCATCGAGTAGGGGCGCAGATCCTGGTCGTAGGTCGGGCTCCAGCCTGTGGTGCGACCGTAGCCGCGCTGATCCGGCGCGACGACGTGGTAACCGAGCTCAGCGAGCGGAACCATGACCTTGCGCCAGCTGTAGGCGAGTTCGGGAAAGCCGTGCAGAAGGAGCAACAAGGGCTGGCCCGGCTTCTGCTGGTCGGCCTCGAGGACATGCATGCGAAGGTCGTTGACGCCATCGACGAAGCGGGAGTGCACGCCGGCCGGCAGGTGGCGAGTATCAAGCGGCGCCAGGGGCATGGTGATGAGCTCCATGTGCGAGGGATAGATCATTCTGGCGCGGGTCTCCCAGGTCCGCGAGAGCCGTGGCCACTCACCAACAGGTGTAGCCGCCGTCGATCACGATGTCGGAGCCGGTCATATAGCTCGACGCGTCGCTCGCGAGATAGATGTATATGCCGACGAGTTCCTCGGGCCGGCCCAAGCGTCCGAGCGGGATCTTCGGTTCCCACAACGCGTGGTACTCGGCGTAGGGCTCCACCAGTTCGGTAAGGATGTAGCCCGGGCTGACGCTGTTGACCCGGATGTTGTAGGGCGCGAACTCCACCGCCATAGCCTTGGTCAGCTGGATGACCGCCGCCTTCGAGGCGCAGTAGTGGCCTACCTGCTGCGGGGTGTTGATGATGTGGCCGGACATCGATGCCGTGGTGATGATGGTTCCGGCGCGTTGCTGGACGACCATGGCCTTCGCCGCGGCCTGTGCGGTGAGGAAGACACCGTTGACATTGGTGTCCTGGATGCCCTGGAACTCCTCCAGCGGCATGTCCAGCAGGCTGTTGAGAGCGATGATCCCCGCGTTGCACACCGCGATGTCGATCCCGCCCAACTCCTCGTCGACTCGGTTCACCATGGTGGCCACCTGCTCGGGTTGAGTGACATCGCAGGTGATGGGGAGCGCCCTCCCGCCACCGGCAACGATCTCTGCGGCCACTTCCTGCAGCGGCTCCTGATGTCGGGCCGTGATCGCCACTGCAGCCCCGGCTTGCGCGTACGCCAGCGCCACTTGCTTGCCGATACCGCTGGAGGCGCCCGTCACTAGAGCTTTCTTGCCATGCAGCTCAAAGAGACTCACTACGTTCACTCTCGCTCACAACCCTTCGCGGCGGCCCACGGGAAACGATAACGTCACGGGCACCGCGGTGATCGGCTTTCTACCGCAAGGATGTGGCGACGTCGACCTCTGAGGTCAGGGTCTGATGAACAGGGCAACGTTCGGCGATGTGCAGTAACCGTTGCCGTTGAGTGTCGTCGAGGTCGCCTTCCAGTTCGATGTCGCGATCAATATGATCAATCAAGCCGATGCGGGTTTCGCAGTCGGCGCAGTCTTCCGCGTGAATGCGCGAGTGCCGCAACGTCACTCGAACTTGCTTGAGCGGCCAGCCCTTGCGGTTGGCATACATCCGCACCGTCATGGAGGTACATGCCCCGAGCGCGGCCAGGAGCAGATCGTAGGGTGTCGGCCCGGTGTCGTCGCCAATCGGCTGCGGCTCGTCGGCGACGAGCTGGTGGTGCCCGGCGGTGATCTGCTGCGTGTAAGTCCCCGTACCGGCCTCGGTGACGGTCACGGTTCCCTCGGACGACCCCGCGTCATGGCCTGCCTGGTCTGTCGTCATGCCACTCTCCTTGACGGTTTGAACGCCGAATAACGCCGGATCGGATCGTCCCACGTCTGCCCGTCACCGACTGCCATCGTGGCACCGTTGCGGTGGCTCCCGTTACCGTGACAGGCCAAGCGGCCCAGCGAGTTCGGACAGTGTCGGCAACACCTTCTCCGACCCGCCGTACACGAGGATCGCGACATGGTTGGCGCCGGCGCTCAGATACTCGCCCAACCGCCTGGCGATGTCGTCAGGAGTGCCGTGCGCGACCACGGCGTCGATGAGCTTGTCGCTGCCGGGCGGGGTGACGTCGGCGTCGGTGAAACCCAGCCGCTTCCAATTGCTCACGTAGTTACTCAGGTTGAGGTAAGTGGCCAGCGTCTTGCGGCCGATCGCCCGCGCCTCTTCGGCGTCGCTGCTCAGTACCACATTGTGCGCGGGCGCCAAGAGTGCGTTCGGCCCGATGATCGAGCGGGCCTGTGCGGTGTGCTCGGGCGTCGCGTTGGCCGGGTGAGCCCCGGCGGCGCGTTCGGCCGACAGCCTCAGCACCCGCGGACCGAGCGCGGCGAGCACGCGTTGATCGGCAGGTACGCCGTATTCGTCGAGCTCGTCGAGGTATGACACCAGCGCGTCGTAGGGCTTGCGGTACTGCGCTTCGGCTTCGGGATGGCCGACCCCGACGCCGAGCACGAAGCGGCCCGGGTAGGCGGTGTTGATGCGGTGGAACGACTCGGCGACGGGCTTGGCGGCCGCGCTCCAGATGTTGACGATTCTGGTGGCCACCTTCAGCGCGGTGGTCGACTCCAAAAGTGGCTCAACGAAGGACAATTCGGCCGGTGGTGAACCGCCGATCCAAATCGTGCCGTAGCCTAGCCGCTCGATTTCCCGAGCCTGGTCGGGGGTAGCGCCGAGTCCGAAGTAGCCGAATCGGCCGAGGTTGCTGGTGGTGGTATCTGGTGCGGTCATTGCCGTTGCAACCCTTGCACGGCGCGCAGCTATTCCGCCGCCGGGAGATTTCTGCGCCCATGAGTTACTGCGGGTGGGTCGCCAGATAGTCCCCTACCGGTATCGGCGAGGTCGCGGCGTAACCGATGGGCAGCAACACGTCGCCCGAGGTCGTGGAGCAGTAGACGTCCCACCGGTAGTAGCCGGCGAACGCAGCGGGATCGGCCGCAATCAGCGCTGCGTATTGGTTGACCGCCCGCACGTATTCGTTGGCGTGGTTGTACCGGTAGATGGCGTGATCACGATCGTTGGCAAATCCGTTGGCGGCGAGATAGCGGCCCGCTGCCATGATGCTGTCGCGGGGCGAGTGGATGTCGCCGCCCTGGCCATAGGTGGCGAATGTCGCGGGCAAGAACTGCATGGGTCCTTGCGCGCCGGCGGTGCTCGCGCCGTTGATGCTGCCGAAGCGGGTCTCGACGAGGTTGATCGCGGCCAGGTAGTTCCAGCCGACGCCGGATTCCGACTCCGCCTGGTGGTAGTAGCCCAGCAGTTCGTCGGCCGGAGCAGGTGGGTCGACGCGCCATGCGGGCAGCGTGGTTCTCATGGGTGTTATCGCGGTGAGCTGCCGACGGGCGTCGACGTTGCGGTCATACACGTCGAGTAATGAGGGCGGGATTCGCGGGCGCGTACTCGAGTCCCATTCGGGGTGCCGCCCGATGGCCCGGTAGGCCGCCTGCTGGCGACGCGCCGCCGCCGCCAGCGCTCCCTCCGCCGTCGACCCGTTACGCAGCGCTTGCTCATCGGCGACAAGGTCGTCGGCCAGCTGCGCCGGGTCTGACGCCAGCTGAGGCTGCGCGCCCATGGGAGCGCTTGGCGCAGCGGGCATCGTTGACACCAGCGGCGTGGGGGCCGCGGTCGTTGCGGATGAGGTCGCCACCGTCATTGCGGTTGGCGGCGCCGTCGGCGCTGTACAGCTGGCGAGTGCGAACAGGATCGTGGCGAGAACAAGCGGCCTCACGGGGGCGACGACTCTACGGTTACGGCTCACTGTGTTCACTTCCGTCGACTGCCTCATCTGTAGCGAGTCTTTCGTATCAAACGCCACGCTCGCCGCCGCATCGAGAAAAAACCCCGCCCTGGTTCGCCAGGGCGGGGTTTTCCGGTAGTCCGGCTGGTCGGAGTGGACTAGGCGGTGCGACGGATGCTGCGCGTGCGGCCTATCTCACGCTTGAGCAGCAGCTCACGCTCGGTCTCTGAGAGCCCGCCCCAGATGCCGTACGGCTCGCCGACTTCCAGAGCATGAGCGCGGCACTGTGTCAGTACCGGGCACTGGCGGCACATCTCCTTCGCCCGCCGCTCACGCTGCAAGCGGGCCCGACCGCGCTCGCCGTCCGGATGGAAGAACACCGACGAATCCACCCCACGGCAAAGGCCTTGTAATTGCCATTCCCAAATATCGGCGTTGGGGCCTGGTAGCTGCTCCGGTTGTGGCATTGAAGTCCCTCTCTACACGCCCAAGATCAGGCCAGTTTGCGATCAAGTACGTCGTCAACTGAATCGAGCGGGTCGTCGGTGACTACTCGTCGACCTTAAAGGTAGGGGGCCTACGGAATTTTCGTCAACACTCGGTGATCTGCCGAATGCTTAACTGGGGCTTGACAATTTACCCTGAGTTCATCGATGTGATGAGCCTGCTCGCCAACGTATGCATGGTGACGGGGTGTGATGCGGGAATATCCCAGCTCGCGACTGGTCGTGGGGTGGTCACGATAAATATAATCTGCGTCAGATTTAATACCGGTGTAACTCAGAAACCATGCAATTTTAACTGATGCCAGCCGTGATCGATATGCCCTACGATCCGACAATCGAGTCCGATCTCACAGCTTCCGCCTTTGGAAACCAGCCCGGACGCTGGCCGCTGCCGTCGGCGGGCACACCAAGTCAGCTATGGCTCCGCGCGGTCGGCGCCGGGGGGCAGGGCCGCTACGGCAGCGCTCGCAACGACCTCACCACGCTACTGCGCTCTGCTCCGGCGGATCGACTTGCCTCGCTGGCGCACAGTACCCAGGCCTCGTTTCTGCGCCAGCTGGGTTGGCACAGGCTGGCGCGCGGCTGGGACGGTCGTGCCTTGGCGCTGGCCGGCACCGACCCTGAGGCTGCTGCCGATGCGCTGATCGGGCTGGCGGCCGACGCACTCGGCGTCGGTCGGCTGGCCGCCGCGGCGACGTTGCTGAGCCGGGCAGAGCCGATAGTGGCGGAGGCGCCGCAGCACCGGCTGTTGGTGCGCCGAGCTTGGGTTGCCGCCGAGCTGGCGATGGTCGCCGGCGACGGTGCCGCCGCGGTGCGCAACGCCGAGGTCGCCGTCGAGTTGGCGGCGACCACGGTCGACGGGTCGGTGTCCGCCCGGCACTGCGCCAAAAGCGACGTGGTGTTGGCCGCTGCGCTGTGCAGCGCCGGTGCCGTCGACCGGGCCCGGACCGTCGGTGAGGTGACGTTGGAGCTCACCGGCCGGTTGGGCCTGGTGCCGCTGCGCTGGGCGGTGGCCTGTCTACTGGTCGACCTTGTCGATACGGGAAGTCTCACCCGCCCGATCACGGAGCTGTGCGATATTCGCGACGAGTGTGCCCGCCAAGTGGAGCACTGGGGCGGAGCCTGGGCTCGGCGGTAACAGCGCAGACGCTGCCGTGTGTCGTTATTGTTTTACTGTGTGCCGCTGCGCTGGGCCATGCCCGGCTCGTAACGTTGGAGATGTTGCCGTCGATGACAACCCAGGAGGAACGTCTCGACGCTGTTGTAGCTGAGGCCGTAGCAGGTGATCGGGACGCGCTTCGACGAGTGCTGGAGACGATCCGCCCGATCGTGGTCCGATACTGCCGCGCGCGAGTCGGCACGATCGAGCGGACCGGCCTTTCGGCTGATGACGTGGCACAGGAGGTGTGCTTGGCCGCCGTGATGGCGTTGCCGCGTTACTGTGATCGCGGTCGCCCGTTCCTGGCCTTCGTGTATGGCATCGCCGCGCACAAAGTGGCCGATGCCTATCGTGCAGCTGGCCGTGACCTCGCATACCCCACGGACTTCATTCCCGAGCGCAGGTCAGCCGAGGCCGGTCCCGAGCAGGCGGCCATCGAAGCCGACTCCGTTTCCAGGATGAGTGAGCTGCTCAAGGTTCTGCCCGACAAGCAACGCGAAATCCTGATCTTGCGCGTTGTGGTCGGTTTGAGCGCCGAGGAGACCGCCAGCGCCATTGGCAGCACCGCTGGAGCGGTTCGCGTAGCCCAACACCGCGCCTTGGCGCGGCTGAAATCCGAGATTGTTGCAGCGGGGCGAGATTATGTCTGAGCCAACCCATACGCCGTTCGATCAGCTCGATGCGGGCGCGGTGGCCCGCACCGAGCGGTTCATCGATGCGCTGGCCAAACGTGAGCCGGTCGAGTTCAGCGACGTCGCAGAGCAGGGAGATAGCCGAGAGCGGGCGCTGGCCGGGCTGCTGGAGGACTGGCGCGACGAGCTGAGGGTCCCGGCGCCGAGCGGGCTGTGCCGGGAGCGTGACGCGGTCGGGGCGTTGAATCGCGGGCTGGCGGCGCGTCGTCGTGTCCGCCATCGGATGGCGCTGGTGGGGGCGATCGCCGCGACCGTCCTCGGTGTCGGCGGATTCGTCGCCGTGATGGGCGGGGCCCAGCCCGGCGACACGCTCTACGGCGTCCATACCAAGCTGTTGGGCGAGCCGCCTTCGGTGCACGATGAGCGGATCGCGCAGTCCGCCGATACCGATTTGGACCGCGTTGAGCAAATGATCGCGCTGGGACAGTGGGATGACGCGCAGGACAAACTTGCCGCGGTCAGCGACAGGGTGCAGACGGTCAAGGACGGCGATCGCAAACAGGATCTGATCGAGCGGATGAACCTTTTGACCGCCAAGGTCGCCAACCGCGATCCCAATGCGACGGTGGTGCCCAGCTCACTACCGAGCGCGGCCCCCGCGGTCAGCATGACGGTTCAGCTGCCCAACTCGGTGGGTGGCTGAGGCGAAAAACGCCTGGTTACCGGCGAGCCGTGCTATTCCCGTGATATCGGAGTATCCGAGGTCGCCTCGTTGAGTGAGGCATCGGCGTACCCCCGGCAATAATCCCAGGTGACGTAGGCGTCAGGCTCGGGATCGTAGGCCGGCTCGTGCGGTCGGACGGTGCCGTCGACCAACAACTGCAGCAGGTTCGCGCGCAGCATGTCCCAGTCGTGGTAGTGGTCCTGCTGACACTCGTCGCAACACACCACCAGGCCGCGAATACCCTTGTGCGCCAACAGGGCCTCGTACACCGCGAGGTCGGCCAGGTCGGCTTCGACCGCCATCCGCTCCTGGGGGTCAAGCGGTTGACCGGGCTCGACGGCGTCCAGCGCCGCCGACGGATCACACGGGTCGTCGGCAAAAGGATCCGGCGGCAAACCCGGCGGGAGGTAGTCGCGCACGGCTCCACATTACGCAGCCGGGCGGGCATCACGCCAGCGCTACGCCCGCAGACCAGCAGCCATGTTGCTCCGTGGTGAGCGCCCCCGGCGCGCGTCGCGACCGAGTGGTAAGGAGCCGATAGGATGAGGTCCTCACTCCGCATGCGTAGGGGAGGGCCCCGGCAATGTCATCTGGCTTGTCCCGACTTGAAGGCAGCGGCGACCTGATTGTCGAACCATACGTCCGCGTCGGCGGCTTCGCCGACGACCCGGTACCCACCGGAGGTGACGATCCGCACAAGGTCGCGATGCTGGGACTGACCTTCGACGACACCTGCTGTTGCCGGCAGCCTCAGATGTGGTGCCCGCCAGTGCGGATACGTCCAGCCAGCTCACCAAGCAGATCCGGCTCAAGGTGCCGTTGGTCAGCTCGGCGATGGACACCGTGACCGAGTCGCGGATGGCCATCGCGATGGCCCGGGCCGGCGGCATGGGCGTGCTGCACCGCAACCTGTCGGTCGCCGAACAGGCGGGCCAGGTCGAGATGGTGAAGCGGTCGGAGGCGGGCATGGTCACCGACCCGGTCACCTGCCGGCCGGACAACACGCTGGCCGAAGTCGATGCGCTGTGCGCGAAATTCCGGATCTCCGGGCTGCCGGTGGTCGACAACTCCGGTGCGCTGGTTGGGATCATCACCAACCGCGACATGCGCTTCGAGGTTGACCAGTCCAAACCGGTTGCGGAAGTGATGACCAAGGCTCCGCTGATCACCGCCCAGGAGGGCGTCAGCGCCGACGCGGCGCTGGGCCTGCTGCGCCGCAACAAGATCGAGAAGCTGCCTGTCGTCGACGGTCACGGCCGACTGACCGGGCTGATCACCGTCAAAGACTTCGTCAAGACCGAGCAGCACCCGCTGGCCACCAAGGACTGCGACGGCCGATTGCTGGTTGGTGCCGCCGTCGGGATCGGCGACGACGCCTGGGTGCGGGCCATGACGCTGGTCGACGCAGGAGTTGACGTCCTGGTTGTCGACACCGCGCACGCGCACAATCGGTTGGTGCTCGACATGGTCGGCAAGCTCAAGGCCGAGGTCGGCGACCGGATCGAGGTGGTCGGCGGCAACGTCGCCACCAGGGCGGCGGCCGGGGCACTGGTCGAGGCCGGCGCCGACGCGGTCAAAGTCGGTGTGGGTCCGGGTTCGATCTGCACCACCCGGGTGGTGGCCGGCGTCGGGGCGCCGCAGATCACCGCGATCCTCGAGGCAGTAGCGGTCTGCGGTCCGGCGGGCGTGCCGGTGATCGCCGACGGCGGACTGCAGTACTCCGGCGACATTGCCAAGGCGCTGGCCGCGGGCGCATCGACGGCGATGCTGGGCTCGCTGTTGGCCGGCACCGCCGAGGCCCCCGGCGAGCTGATCTTCGTCAACGGCAAGCAGTTCAAGAGCTACCGCGGCATGGGGTCATTGGGCGCCATGCAAGGACGTGGGGCTTCGGGGGAGCCAGCCAAGTCGTACTCGAAGGACCGCTACTTCCAAGACGACGCGCTCTCCGAGGACAAGCTGGTGCCCGAGGGCATCGAGGGTCGGGTGCCGTTCCGCGGGCCGCTGGCGTCGGTGATCCATCAGCTCACCGGTGGATTGCGCGCTGCGATGGGCTACACCGGCTCCAACACCATCGAGGCGCTGCAGCGGGCGCAATTCGTCCGGATCACAGCGGCGGGCTTGAAGGAAAGCCATCCGCACGACATCACCATGACCGCCGAAGCGCCCAACTACTACGTGCGGTGAACCGATCGAGAAGGGTCGCTCATGCGTGACATGGTCGAGATCGGCATGGGCCGAACGGCAAGGCGCA
>NZ_JBKQTQ010000313.1:0-31992 GCF_052143115.1 Mycobacterium sp. | reverse complement strand
GGCCCGGTTGATACCCACGCACTTTGGCCTCGGTGGTGGCCGCGAACAGGGTGCGGATCTTGTCGAACACCCCGGTGTAGGTGGCCGGGTTGGACCTCGGCGTGCGGCCGATCGGCGACTGGTCGACACGCACCAGCTTGTCCAGGTGGTCCAACCCGGTGACCCGGGTATGGCGACCCGGGACTTGCCGCGCGCCGTTGAGCCGGTTGGCCAGCACCGCGGCCAGGATGTCGTTGACCAGCGTCGACTTGCCGGATCCGGAGACGCCTGTCACCGAAGTGAGCACACCGAGCGGGAAGGACACGTCGATGCCGCGCAGGTTGTGCTCGCGCGCGCCGACGACGATGAGTTGGCGCCGCCGGTCGGCGGGCCGCCGGATCGCGGGGATCTCGATGCTCTCCTTGCCCGACAGGTAGGCGCCGGTGATCGAATCCTTGTTGGCCAGCAGCTCGGCGTAGGTTCCGCTGTGCACGATCTCGCCGCCGTGCTCGCCGGCCCCCGGACCGATGTCGACGATCCAGTCGGCGTGCGCGATGGTGTCCTCGTCGTGCTCGACCACGATCAGCGTGTTACCCAGATCCCTTAAGCGGGTGAGGGTTTCGATGAGCCGACGGTTGTCACGCTGGTGCAGCCCGATGGATGGCTCGTCGAGCACGTAGAGCACGCCCACCAGGCCGGAGCCGATCTGGGTCGCCAGCCGGATGCGTTGGGCCTCACCGCCGGACAGCGTGGCCGCCGCGCGCGACAGCGACAGATAGTCCAGCCCGACGTCGAGCAAGAACCCGAGCCGCGACTGGATTTCCTTGAGCACCTGCCCGGCGATCGCCTGCTCGCGCGCACCGAGCGTGAGCGCGTTGAGGAAATCCGAGCAATCCGAGATCGACAGCTCGGACACTTCGGCGATGGACTTCTTGCCGTGCCGCCCCGCGGCCAGCGTGACGGCCAGGATCTCCGGCTTGAGGCGGGTGCCCTCACACACCGGGCAGGGCACGTCCCGCATGAAGCCTTCGTAGCGTTCCTTCATCTGCTCGGATTCGGTCTGCGTCATCTTGCGCTGCAGGAACGCCAGCACGCCCTCGAAATCGGCGTAGTAGGACCGGGTGCGGCCGTACCGGTTGCGGTAGCGCACGTGCACCTGGTGGTCGGATCCCTCGAGGATGGCCTTGCGGGCCTTGGCGGGCAGTTTGCGCCATGGCGTGTCGACGTCGAATCCCAGCTCGTCGCCGAGCCCGGCCATCATGCGGGTGAAGTACTCCGCGGTGTGGCCCGTCGACCAGGGCGCCACCGCGCCCTCGGCCAGCGTGCGGTCGGGGTCGGGCACCACCAGGTCGGGGTCGACCTCCTTGCGGATGCCCAGGCCGGTGCACTCGGGGCAGGCGCCGTAGGGTGAGTTGAACGAGAACGACCGCGGTTCCAGGTCGTCGACCGCCAGCGCGTGCCCGTTGGGGCAGGCCAGTTTCTCGGAGAAGCGCTGTTCCCGGTTGTGGGCGTCGTGCTCGTGATCGACGAACTCGAGCACCACGATGCCGTCAGCCAGGTTCAGCGCGGTTTCCACCGAATCGGTGAGCCGCTGCTTGGCGGTGAGCTTGACCGTCAGGCGGTCCACCACCACCTCAATGTCGTGCTTTTCCTGCTTCTTCAGCTTGGGCGGATCGGTCAGCGAATGCACGACGCCGTCGACCCGCACCCGGCTGTAGCCCTGGGCGTTGAGTTTCTCGAACAGGTCGGCGAACTCGCCCTTCCGGGTGCGCACCACCGGTGCAAGCACCTGGAATCGGGTGCCTTCCGGCATCGCCAACACCTGATCGACGATCTGCTGCGGCGTCTGGCGGGCGATCCGCTCACCACAGACCGGGCAGTGCGGAGTGCCCGCGCGCGCGTACAGCAGTCGCAGGTAGTCGTACACCTCGGTGATCGTCCCGACCGTCGACCGCGGGTTGCGGTTCGTCGACTTCTGGTCGATGGACACCGCCGGCGACAGCCCCTCGATGAAGTCGACGTCGGGCTTGTCCATCTGCCCCAAAAACTGTCGGGCGTAGGCCGATAGCGATTCCACGTAACGGCGCTGGCCCTCGGCGAAGATGGTGTCAAACGCCAGCGACGACTTGCCTGAACCGGACAGCCCGGTGAAGACGATCAGCGCGTCGCGCGGCAAGTCGAGGTCGACGCTGCGCAGGTTGTGCTCACGCGCACCCTTGACAATCAGGCGGTCAGCCACCGGCTCCCTTCCGGGTCATTGTGCAGTCATGACGGACGGCGCATCACACACGTCATCCCCATGCTATGTGCCCATACCGACAACCCGCTCTCGGCCAGTACCGTGACTCTCATGACCGCCCTGGACGACAACTACACCGGGCACGTCGAACCCGGTACCGCCGCAAAACGCACCCTTCCGGGCGTATCGATCGTGAAAGCGTCAGTCGGCCCCATGGACAACAACGCCTACCTGGTGACGTGTTCCGCGACCGGGGAAACGCTGCTGATCGACGCCGCCAATGACCCCGACGTTCTCATCGATCTGGTGCGCAACCACGCCCCGAAGGTGTCCCTGATCGTCACCAGCCACCAGCATTTCGACCACTGGCAGGCGCTGGAAGCGTTGGCGCACGCCACCGGCGCCCCGACCGCCGCGCATGAGATCGACGCCGACCCGCTGCCGGTCAAGCCGGACCGCCTGCTGGCGGGCGGCGACACCGTGCAAATCGGCGAGCTGACGTTCGACGTCATCCATTTGCGCGGGCATACGCCCGGATCGGTCGCGCTGGCCCTCGATGGTGCCGCCACAGGCGGAGTCACCCAGCTCTTCACCGGCGACTGCCTGTTCCCGGGCGGCGTCGGCAAGACGTGGCAGCCCGGCGACTTCACCCAGCTACTCGACGACGTCACCACCCGGGTGTTTGATGTCTACGGCGACTCCACCGTCGTCTATCCCGGTCACGGTGACGACACCACCTTGGGCGCCGAGCGCCCCAACCTTGCGGACTGGCGCGAGCGGGGTTGGTGAACAGCGGCCCGTTGACGAGTTTTCCGATCTGATCGAATCAGGCTGATCACCGAGCAGCTCGCGGCTGAACACGTGGTACGGCTGCAACGGTGCGATTCCCGGGCTGAGATGATGCCCCGGGCCGGTTGACGGGCCGGGGCACCTTGGCGTGTGGTCAGCGGTCGCGGCTGCTGGGCGAAAGCGCCGCGAAATCCGTTCAGCGGGGCCTAAACTCAGCGCGATGAGGGTGGGAATCGACTTCGGCACAACGCATACGGTCGCGGCGGTCGTCGACCGGGGCAACTATCCCGTCGTGTCATTCGATGGGGTCGACACCTGGCCGTCGATCATCGCTGCCAACGACGCCGGCGAATTGCGCTTCGGGTTGGACGCGGCCGCCGTCCGTCGCGACCCGGGCTGGTCGGTGCTGCGGTCGTTCAAACGCTTGCTCAGCGACGGCGGGCCGAGAACGACGGTGGAGCTGGCTGGGCGCTGCTATCCGCTGGCCGACCTGTTCGTGGGCTTTCTTGCCCAGCTCAAGGGCGACCTGCAGACCCGTTCGAACGCCGAAATGGCGCCGGGTGAGCGTGTCGAAGCCGCGATCAGTGTGCCGGCCAACGCGTCCAGCGCGCAGCGCTTCCTGACGCTGGACGCCTTCGCACAGGCCGGCTTCGAGGTGATCGCCCTGCTCAACGAGCCGTCCGCGGCCGGCTTCGAATACGCCCACCGCTACCGTTCGACGATTACCGCCAAGCGCGAGTACGTGCTGATCTACGACCTCGGCGGCGGAACGTTCGACGCGTCGCTGCTGAAGATGACGGGGCGATTGAACGAGGTCGTCGTCAGCGAGGGCATCCAGCGCCTCGGCGGCGACGACTTCGATGAGACGATCCTCAAGCTCGTTCGTAAGGGCGCTCGGCTGCGCAAGCTGGACGCCGACACGCACGATCTGCTGCTGGAGGAATGCGCGGTCCGCAAGGAAGCCGTCGGGCCCAACACCCGCCGATTCCTGGTGGACCTGTCCGCGGTCAGCAAGCCGCCGTTTTCCTGCGCAATCGATGACGTCTACGCGGTCTGCGCACCGCTCATCGAGAAGACGGTTGGCGTTATCTCCCGCGTGCTGCACGACCCGGACGGCGACGACATCGACTGGTCCGAGGTGGCTGGCATCTATGTGGTCGGAGGCGGCGGCGGCTTCCCGCTCGTCGCCCGGATGCTGCGCAGCGTGTACGACGAGAAACGCGTCAAACGTTCACTGCACCCGTTCGCGGCGACCGCGATCGGCCTGGCGGCCTTCCTCGACAAAGAAGCGGGATTTGCTCTGTCCGAACGTCTTTCACGACACTTCGGGGTCTTTCGCGAAGCGCTCGCCGGCGAGGATGTCTGCTTCGATCCGATCGTGCCCAAAGGCGCCCAGTTGCCCGCCGCGGGCCAGCCGCCGTTCATCGTCACCCGGACCTACCGTGCGGCGCACAACATCGGACATTTTCGCTTCGTAGAGTGCAGTCGGCTGCGCGACGGCCGGCCCGATGGCGACGTGACGCCGTATGACCCGGTCTTCTTCCCATTCGATCCGGATCTCGACGACGACGGGGACCTACAGCGCCAGCCGGTGCGGCGACGCGACGGCGGCCCGGATGTCGAGGAACGCTACGTCGTCACGCCCTCTGGAGCGGTGGAGGTGACGCTCACGACGCGCCCGGAGCGGCTGACCCGAACATTTCGCTTGGCCCGCCACGACCTCGCCACCGCGTGATGTGAGCGCCTGTCACGGCGCGGCGTCGAGATCGGGCGTCCAGGCCACCCCGTTGATGTGGCTTCCGCCGTCGACGAACAGCGTGTTGCCGGTGAGGTAGCGGCAGCCCTCGCCGGCCAGGAACAGCGCAACGCGGGCGATATCGAGGTACGGATCTCCGATCCGGCCCATCGGATTCATCGCGTCGGCGAACGCGGCGACGTCGGGATTGTCGCCGAGCACGCGCATGCGTTCGGCCACCACAACGCTGGCGCCCTCCTCGGCGAACCGCCGCGCGATGGCTTCGCCGATGCCGGCCCCGGCCCCAGTGATCAGCGCCACCTTGCCTGCCAACTGGCCGGTCACGGGCGCCGTCCCAGTACGCCCGCCACCAGCAGGTCCCGCGCCTTGGCTGCGCCGTCCAGCGCTCGGGTGGTGCGTTTGACGATCCGCCACCCCGCCGCCGTCCGTCGCAGCTCGACGTGGTTAGCGCCGGCGCGCCAGACCCGGTAACCGCTGCCGTCCGCGTTGTGCCGAACCAGAATCGACTCGCACACCGCCACGGCCTCGTCGCCGTCGACGTCGATGTGCACCGGGCCCAGGAAATGGGCAGAACCGCCGCTGATCAGCCCTTGGTGGGCCGGTGATCGCACCATCTCGGCAACATCGGCCCGGCTGCGCATGTGCCAGCCGTCGACGTCGTATTCGCCGTCTTCTGCCCACAGCCCGGCGACCGCGTCGGCGTCTCCGGCGTCTGCCAGCGGTCCGTAGGACGCCATCAGGCGAGCGATGGCCAGCTCGTCTTCAGCCCGGCGCAGCCGTTGTTCCAGCGCGGCGAGTCGCTCCTCTACCGTCATCCCGCTTCCTCTCCGCGTGCAAAAGCCTCTGCATGGTGCGATGAGCGGCGAGAACGGCCCCAGCCCGGTGAGGGTCGTTGCGCGCGGCCACAGTCGCCTCGTTGCCGCTGACAACATGCACCGGGCTGCGGCCCAACCACTCCAACCCCTCACGTGCCACGTCAGCGGGCTCGGCGACGACAATCCCGGGTGCGTCGAAGTTCAAGCCGGCCCGTTCCATCGCCGGTGTCCTGGTGACGCCGAGGACCAGCTCCAGCACGTCGACTCCGTGGTCGCGCAGCTCCAACCAGAGTCCTTCGGCGAAGATCCTCGTGAACGCCTTGACGCCGCCGTAGACGGTCTGACGCGCCGATCCCAGGTAGCCGGCGAGCGACCCGAGCAACACGATGCCGCATCGCCGCCTGGCGCGCATCGCCTGTCCGTAGTGGTGCACCAGCGCTAACGGTGTCGAGAGATTGAGATCGATGACGTGCCGAAATTCGGCCAGATCGCCGACGAGGAACCCATGACTGTGCGTATTTGCACCCGCCACCAGGATCAACAGGCCCACTTCGAGCCCGGAGGTCGCTGCCGCGATGCGAGTGCAGGCGGCGGGGTCGCTCAGGTCGGCCTGCACGGTACGGACCTCGCCACCGTGTCGGCGGCAGCGATCGGCGGTCTGCTCCAGCGGGTCAGCCTTGCGGGCAGCAAGCACCAGGTTCAAACCCGCTTCGGCGAGAAGCTGCGCAAACTCGGCGCCGACACCCTCCGAGCCCCCCTGGCGATGAGCGCCCACGGCCCGTACTTCGCGGTATCGACCACCGGGCTGACGAGCGCTTATGTGGTCGTGTGCACGATCAGCACGTCGACCTTGGCCCGGCGCGAGACGTTGGCGGGCACCGATCCCAGTAGCCGGCCCGCAATCGTGCTCAGGCCGACGTTACCGACGACGAGGAGATCGGCGCCGACGTCTTCTGCGAGCCCGACCAGCGCGTCAACCGGGGCGCCGACAATTGAGCGTTCTTCGACGTTCTTGGCACCGGCGGCGTGGGCCCGCTCCCTGGCCTCCTGCAGGATCGCGTAGATCGGCGCAGCGCCATGCGTCTTGTAGCTTTCGCCCCTCAGCGCGTCGGCGGCGTGAGGATCGTCGGGCTGGGGCAAGTACGCCGACGCTACGATCAGCTTGGCGTTCGCCCCGGCGATGGTGCCTGCCCGGTCCACCGCGCGCAGCGACGAGTCCGAGCCGTCGGTTCCTACCACCACGGTCCGATAGGCGCTCATTTACCCTCCCAGGTGTTGGTTGCTACGCCAACCCAAGACAGTATCGCTTTGCCTGATCCAATGGCCCGATTTGAGACACGCCGACGTAGTGGCGATCCGGCCGTGCCGAGCGGCCGCGCGGCGCTGCCGGACGGCAATCCCGCCGGCAAGGCCATCGACGAGTAGCTAATACCGGTTAAATCCTTTGACGCGCAGGCTATTTGCCTGAACTACACCGCGACGAGTCAGTTCGTCGGCGTCGGTACCGGTCAGCGGAGCGGCTGATGACCATGCCGGACGGGTAATCAGATTCACCACAGAGCCCTTACAGTGACACACATCATGATCACGCCGATAATCGACGAGACTAAGACGGCTGTCGCCGCGAGCTACTCGCCTCCGCAGCGCCGCGGCAGGCTGCTTGACCCGCTTGCAGTCGCGTTGCTGGCCGCAGTTATCGGCGGCGCCGGGGCGAGCCGGCCGTCGCTGTGGTTCGACGAGAGCGCGACGATTTCCGCTTCGGCGAGCCGTTCGTTGCCTGACCTGTGGCGGTTGCTCGGCCACATCGACGCCGTGCACGGCCTGTTCTACCTGCTGATGCACGGTTGGTTCGCGGTCTTTCCGCAGACCGAATTCTGGTCCCGGGTTCCCAGCTGCCTGGCGATTGGAGCCGCGGCCGCCGGCACCGTGGTCTTCGCCAAGCAGTTCTCGTCGCGCACCACCGCGGTCTGCGCGGGGGTCGTTTTCTCGATACTGCCGCGTGTGACCTGGGCCGGCGTCGAGGGCCGCTCCTACGGACTCACGGCGGTCGCCGCAATCTGGCTGACCGTGTTGCTGGTTACCGCGATACGGCGAAACAGGGGGTGGCTGTGGCTGCTCTACGCGGTGGCCCTGCTGCTGTCGATACTGCTCAACGTCTACCTGGTGTTGCTGGTGCCGGCCTACGCCGTGATCGTGCCGGTGATCGGGGGCCGCAAATCCGTCGTGATCCGTTGGGCCGCGGCCTCGGCGGCGGCGGTGGCGATCATGGCGCCGTTCATGATTTTCGCGCATGGCCAGAGATTTCAGGTCGGCTGGATCTCACGGCTCAGTTGGCACAGCGTGATCGACGTTCTGCAACACCAGTTTTTCGACAACAGCGTCCCGTTCGCGATCCTGACAGCGGTCATTTTGTTGACCGCGCTCGCATTTCGGTCGACCGGCCGATGGGAATGCGATGCCGATACCCGCCGGCTGCTAACGGCTTGCGCGGCATGGCTTGTCGTGCCTCCCACCGTCAGCCTGATCTACTCGGCGCTCACCGAGCCCTTCTACTACCCGCGATATATGTTCTTCACCGCACCTGCGATGGCGGTGGTAGTAGCCGTCTGCATCGTCGCGGTTGCCCGTCAACCGCGGTGGATCGCCGCGGTCCTGGTGTTGCTCGCCGTCGCGGGCTTCCCGAATTATCTTCTGTCCCAACGGCAGCGCTATGCCAATGAAGGCTGGGACTACAGCGATGTCGCTGACCTCATCAGCGCCCATGCCGCACCCGGGGATTGCCTGTTGGTCGACAACACGGTGAGTTGGCTACCCGGGCCGATCCGTGCGCTGCTTGCGGCCCGTCCGGCGGCCTTCCGGCCATTGATTGACATCGGCCGTGGTCTGCGCGGATCCGAGCGCGGCACTCTCTGGGACGGCCACGTGGCGGTATGGCTGGTGACAGGTCGGCTGTACAAATGCACCACGCTATGGACGATTTCCAGTCATGACACGACACTGCCGGATCACCAAAGCGGGAATTCGCTGCCGCCGGGGCGGGTGCTGCGACGCGCGCCCGCGTACGTGACGCCGAGCCTGGTTGGGTTTCGCATCGTCGAGCGCTGGCAATTCCACCGCACCCAGGTTATTAAGTCGACCCGCTGAACGCTGGGCAGTCGCAGCAACGCGCCGCCCAGGCGTTCGCCGATGCATCGCGCGCGGACTAGCTTGACGAATATGCAAATCTGGCTTGCGGACCCGCTGTTGGCCGGCACTGCGCAGGGCAGCCGACACCTCATCGAACTTTTCGTCGCGTTCGGGCTGACGACACTCATCGGGCTGGAACGCACCATCCAGGGCAAGGTCGCTGGATTGCGAACCCAGACCATCGTCGGCACCTCGTCAGCATTGATCCTGTTGATCAGTAAATACGGGTTCGGCGACGTGCTGTCCGCGCAAACGATCGAGCTGGATCCGTCCCGGGTTGCCGCCCAAATCGTCTCAGGCATCGGCTTTTTGGGCGCGGGGATCATCATCACTCGACGCGGGGCGGTGCACGGGCTCACCACCGCGGCAGCGGTGTGGGAATCGGCCGCGATCGGCATGGTGGCCGGCGCCGGCCTGCTGTTGCTGGCCGCCGTGGTCGTAGCATTGCACTTCGTCAGCGCACTCGCTTTCAATGCGGTGGAGCGGCAGCTCACTGCGAGGCTGCGCGGGTCCGTGCGGCTGCACGTCATCTACGAAAGCGGCCGGGGCGTATTACGGCAGCTGCTGCAAGTCTGCGGGCAGCGCAAATGGCACCTCACCGAACTCGATGCGGACCCGCACGATTACGAACGGGATCAGGTCGGGGTAACGATGACGTTGTCGGGGGCCAAGATCATCAACGCGGCACAAGTGCTCGCCGATGTCGACGGCGTGTCCGCGGTGCTTCCGGCTGACGAAGAGCCGGACTGACGCCGCAGTGCCTACCAGCCTGGCTCGACCGCTAGCGAGGCTGACCGTACCGCGGGCCGAATGCTGCGGCGGGAAAGATACCCGCGGCTTGTAGCGCCACGAATCGTCTTGGCGAAACCCCCCAATTCGTCGACCTGCTCAGCGGATAGCGTTCGCCACGGCGGATAGCCCAGTTCATCGGTGAGGTCTTCGATCGTCGACCGCAACTCGGTACCGGTTGTTGTCAGCTCGCCGTCAGTATCCAGAATGCCCCGCGAGATTAGGCCGTCGCTGGCCGCGTTCCACTCGTCGTGGCTCCAGCCGCGCAGCCGACGAGCATACTCCGCATTGAAGCCGATTCCGGTTGCAGCATGGGTGATTAGCGCCTCCAAGCCGCTGAGCCCGTGGGTTACCAGCGCAGTGATATGGCCGTCGCCGCGGTGTTCACGTAACAACGTGATCGCATGCCAAAGTGTGACGACCGGGCTCTCCGGCCAGGGCAACTCAGCGTGGCCGGCATACAGCGGCCTGCCGTCGGCGTTGGGGATGGAATCCGCGACGCCACGCAACAGCGTCGCGGCGCGCACTACTTCCGTTGAGCCGCTGAGTCGTTCACCGAGCACCGAGGCAGGGCCGAAGCGACCAGCTGGTAGCGCACCCTGGTCACCGCCGAAGGCGAGGCCAGTTCCCAAGCAGCCGGGATTGCCCGCGCCACCAATCGTGGGTTGAAGTTGTAGAACGTCGCCGCGGCGACGTTCGCCGACACGGCGCCCATCGGCGCCGATCGGCTGGCGAAATAGTGCGTGCGGGAATCTAATCCGAGTTCGCCGAACTTCTCATCCGCCTCGGGCGCGAAGTAAACAACCGAGTGCAACGTGTCCAACGTGCGGGTGAGCCGGCCGGCGGCGAAGGCGTCCACGAACTGAGACTAGACGGGGTTGCCGCTGCGGGTCAGCGCTGCCCCCGCGTGGCGCGGTATGCGGCCAACACGCCCGCTACGCCCACGGCGGCGAACACCGCGAACAGCCAACGGGCGGCCATGGCCCCACCGCCCCCGACGCTGTTGACCACGACGCCGGCCAGTCCAGCGCCGAACGCTCCGGAGATCAGCTGCACGGTGTTGATCGCCGCGGCAGCGGTTCCAGCTTCGTTCGCGTCGTCCACCGATTGCATCGCCCACGCCGACAGGTGCGGCCAGGACGCCCCGATACCCGTCCCGCTGATCATCAGCGCCAGTGCCCACAGCGCCACAAGGCCCGCCGACGCGTGATCGACCTGGGTAGCCGCGCCCAACGCCAGGCCCGCGGCCATGATCAGCGGTGCCGCAGCGACCACGGCGGCAATGACGCGCCTGCTGCTCAGCGATGCACTGACGATCTCGCTGACAGTCCAGCCGACCGCCAGCGCCGCGCCCAAAAAGCCGGCCGCCAACGGATTCAGATGCGCCAGGCGTTGCCCAAAGAACGGCACATACATGTCGGCCATCGCCGCGGCCATCAGCAGCGCCTCCGTCAGATAGATCCACTTCAGTGGACCCGAACCGAATGCGCTGGGAGGCAATACCGCCAGCGACACCCGCCGATCAACCACCACAAACACGGCGACCAAGAGCACGCTGGCCGCCAGCAACCCGGTGGCCGCGACGCTGTTGTGTGGGACCTCCGCGACGCTGACCGCCAGCGCGGCAGCCCCCAAGAGCAGCAGCGACCACACCGGTATTTTCAGCACCGGCGCAGCGTCGCTCTGATTGCCGCGGCCGGCCGGGAGCACCAGCGGAACCAGCACCGCCATCGCGGCGGTCAGCATCGCCATCGCGCCGAACGCCCAGCGCCACAGCCCGAACTGGGCAAAAACGCCACCGACTGCCGGGCCGATCACTGTGGCGACGCCCCACATCGCCGATACCAGCGCCGAAGCCCGGGTCCACAGCGCTTGTGGCAGCGCGGAGCTGATCACCGCATAGCCCAGCCCGGCCAACAGCCCGCCTGCCGCCCCCTGCAAGGTGCGGCCCGCTAGCAGCACCTCCATGTTGGGAGCCGCCGCGCACACCACGCTGCCGATCCCAAAGGTAGCCAATCCCAACAGATATGACGAGCGCGCCCCGAGTCGCAGCAGGGCCGCATTGACCGTGGTGGCCGCGATCACCGATCCGACCAGGTACAGGGTTGTCACCCACGCATACAGACGCTCACCGCCGATGTCGGCGATGGCGTTCGGCAGCAGGCTGATCGTCAGGAACTCGTTGATCGCATACAGGGCGACCCCGCCGGCGAGCAGCGTCGAGGTGCCCAGAAATCGCGGACCGAGCAGCGTGCGCCAACTGCCGGTCAGTGCTGTGCTATTGGACGAGCTCACTTCAGGCCTGCGGCGTCCATTCCGCGCAGTTCTTTCTTCAAGTCGGCAATCTCGTCGCGGAACCGCGCGGCCAGCTCGAACTGCAGATCCCGCGCCGCCGCCATCATCTGCTCGGTGAGGTCTTTGATCAGGTCGGCCAACTCGGCCCGCGGCATGCTTGCGGTGTCGCGACCCTCGAACACACCGGCACTGACCGCCCGGCCGGGCGCACCCTGGGCGCGACGGCCGCGCGACGCATTGCGCCCGGATCCGCCGACCTGGACGGCCCCGGTGGTATCGGTATCCGCGGCCTCGCGGTAGACCTGGTCGAGAATGTCGGCGATCTTCTTGCGCAGCGGTTGCGGGTCGATGCCGTTGGCCTCGTTATAGGCGATCTGCTTGGCCCGACGCCGTTCGGTCTCGTTGATGGCCTGATTCATCGAGTCGGTCATGGTGTCGGCGTACATGTGCACTTCGCCGGACACGTTGCGGGCGGCGCGGCCGATGGTTTGGATCAGGCTGCGCGACGACCGCAGGAAACCTTCCTTGTCGGCGTCGAGGATCGAGACCAGCGACACCTCGGGCAGGTCCAGCCCCTCCCGCAGCAGGTTGATCCCGACCAGCACGTCGTAGTCGCCGAGCCGCAGCTGGCGCAGCAGCTCGACCCGGCGCAACGTATCGACCTCAGAGTGCAGGTAGCGCACCCGGATGCCCATTTCCAGCAGGTAGTCGGTGAGGTCTTCGGCCATCTTCTTGGTCAGCGTCGTCACCAGCACACGCTCGTCGGCGGCGGTGCGTTTGTGGATCTCAGCGATCAGATCGTCGATCTGACCCTTGGTGGGCTTGACGACGACCTGCGGGTCGACCAGGCCGGTGGGCCGAATCACCTGCTCGACGAACTCCCCGCCGGACTGGCTGAGCTCGTAGGGGCCCGGGGTTGCCGACAGGTAGACTGTCTGCCCGATCCGGTCGGCGAACTCTTCCCAAGTCAGCGGTCGGTTGTCGCATGCCGACGGTAACCGGAACCCGTATTCGACGAGGTTGCGCTTGCGCGACATGTCGCCCTCGTACATGCCACCGATCTGCGGGACGGTGACATGCGACTCGTCGATGACCAGCAGGAAATCCTCCGGGAAGTAGTCGAGCAGCGTCGCCGGCGGCGAACCGGGCCCGCGGCCGTCGATGTGCCGCGAGTAGTTCTCGATACCGGAGCAAAACCCGACTTGACGCATCATCTCGATGTCGTAGTTGGTGCGCATCCGCAGCCGTTGCGCCTCCAGCAGCTTGCCCTGACCTTCCAGCTCGGCAAGCCGCTCAGCGAGTTCCTCCTCGATGGTGGAGATCGCGTGGGCCATCCGCTCGGGACCGGCCACGTAGTGGGTGGCCGGGAAGATGCGCAGCGAGTCCACCTTGCGGATCACCTCGCCGGTCAGCGGGTGCAGGTAGTACAGCGCCTCGATCTCGTCGCCGAAGTATTCGATGCGGACGGCCAATTCCTCGTAGGAGGGAATGATCTCGACGGTGTCGCCCCGCACCCGAAACGACCCACGAGTGAACGACAGGTCGTTGCGGGTGTACTGCACGTCGACCAGCAGCCGCAGCAGCCCGTCGCGGGGCACCTCAGTGCCGACCTGCAGCTCGACGGAGCGGTCCAGGTAGGACTGCGGAGTGCCGAGGCCGTAGATGCACGACACCGAAGCCACTACGACGACGTCGCGGCGTGACAACAGCGACGACGTCGCGGAATGCCGCAACCGCTCCACATCGTCGTTGATCGAGCTGTCCTTTTCGATGTAAGTGTCCGTCTGCGCGATGTACGCCTCTGGCTGGTAGTAGTCGTAGTACGAGACGAAGTACTCGACGGCGTTGTGCGGCAACATCTCTCGAAGCTCGTTTGCTAATTGGGCGGCCAGCGTCTTGTTAGGCGCCATCACCAGCGTCGGGCGCTGCAACCGCTCGATGAGCCAGGCGGTAGTCGCCGACTTGCCGGTGCCGGTGGCACCCAGTAGCACCACGTCGTGCTCCCCCGCCAGAATTCGCCGCTTTAGCTCGGCGATGGCCGCTGGCTGATCGCCGGCCGGGTCATGCGGGCTGACCACCTCGAAGTGCCCACCGACGCGCACCATGTCCTCGACAGGGCGGTATTCGGAGTGAGCGACAATCGGATGCTCGGTAGCGAAAGCCATGTTCACCAGGGTAGGCCGGACCACCGACAAACCGAGGGTGTCATCCGTGCTGACGGGTCCACACCAGGGTCCCCGGATCGCATTGGATCAGGTAACCGTCGTCCGACTTGGACATCGCGAAGACGGGGACGTTCGGCTCGTCACACGAAGTGCCGGTGGAATGCACGCCGGTCGTGGCAGGCGCTTTGTCCCAGGTGTTGGCTTCGCAAACGATCTGCGTATTGGCGGTGGAGTCGTAGGAAAGCTTGTCGACGTCGCTGCATACGCCACCGAGCACCGGCACAGACGATGCCATGGCGGGCACCGCCGTGTTCGCCGAAGCTTGCGCGGGATCGGCCACTACGACACCCGGGGGAACGTCACCGACCCGTGTCGCCACGACCGGAATCCGCAGCATCGCCCCTTGCGCGCCACACTCGTTGCTCTGCACGGTCTGAGTCTGCACGCCGCGCAGCGTGCCGTCGGGTTGCGGCGTCAACGACCAAACCACGGTTTCGGACTGCGTCGCTGTCTGCGTTCCGTGTGCCTCGCGGCACTGTGTCTGCACCTGTCGGGGCGCGCTCTGCCAGTGCCCATCGACGAAATGCAGAACGCCGGTGTTGCCGGTGCCGGCCGTCTTCGCCGCGTCGTGGTTGACGTTGTCCAGTTTCGTTCCGGTGGCGGCGCACCCGGTGGCCGTACAGGCGGAATTGAAGGCCCACCAACCGGTCTGCACGCCGTTGTTGTTGATCACGCCGCTGGATGTCTGCTTTGCGCGGTCGTAGTCCAACCGATAGGCACCGTCGATCACCGGTTTGGCCGCGGCCGGAGTTGAACCGGGCAGCACAGCGGATGCCGAGGACGTCGCATTGAAGCGAGCTGGTGACGCAGGGTTCGACTGGGGCTGATCGCCCCAGGAGAAAAACGAAACGGCCCAGGTGATGGTCAGCGCGATGACCAGCGTGAGAGCGGTCGCGACGGCGATGCCGGTCTTGAGCGAGAATCTGCGGCCGAGCTTCACCGAGCCGGCGCTGCGCTGCTTGAGAGCGCCGCGGCGGGAGACCTTCTCATTGACGGCGGCTGCGAAATCGCGGCACCGATCGAACCTGTCGGCCGGGTCCTTCGCGAGGGCTTTGAAGAACACGTCATCGAGGCGTGCCAGATCCGGGCGATGATCGCTGAGCCTGGGCGGAGCCGCGTGCAGATGCTGGCCGATCACGGCGACCGGGTTGGAATGCCGATACGGCGGCGCACCGGTCAGCAAGTGAAATGCGCTGGCGGCCAGCGCGTACTGGTCGGCCCGCCCGTCGATGTTCGACCCGATCAACTGTTCCGGGGCGGCGTAGGCAACCGTTCCCACCGCGACATTGGTCTCGGTGATTCCGCTGATATCGGCGAGTTGACGAGCAACTCCGAAGTCTGCCAACAGAATCCGTCGTTCGTCATCCTCGGGATGGGTCAGCAGGACGTTGGCGGGTTTCACGTCGCGGTGCAGCATCCCTCGCACATGCGCGTAGTCGAGTGCACCCGCGACAGCCGCGATGATCTCGCCGACGTCGCGTTCTGACATGCCGTTGCGGTAACGCTCTTTCGCCAGTCGGGCTGCGTCGGTGCCCTCGACGTAGTCCATCGCGATCCAGAGTTGGCCCTCGAACTCGCCCCGATCGTGCACCGCGACGATATGCGGATGGAATAGCGTTGCCGCCAGATCCGCTTCCCGATTGAATCGCTCACGAAATTCGCCGTCGGCTGTCATTTCCTTCGCAAGGACTTTCAGCGCATCGCGACGCGGTAGGCGCGGGTGCTTGGCGAGATAGACGTCGGCCATCCCGCCGGAGCCTAGCGGGCGCAAGATGGAGTAGCCGGCAAAGGCGGTACGGTTCCCCATCCCGGTGGACGCGACGTTGGCTTGGCCCTGCTGGCCGCCCACGGCGTCGCCGCGATTCGGTATCGATCTGATCAGCGGCACTCGGTGGAGAAGTTCGGTGACCGCCAGATGCGGAAGCGATTGATAGCCGCGCCGAAGCATGTTGCGAGCACGCTGCTGGGCGCTCACCGGTCGGCGTTCGACGTCCCAGCGCACCGTGGCGTTGTTCGTCTCCTCATCCATTTGCCGTCACCCCCTCGTCTCTCCAAACACTCTGCGCGCGTCACCGCGCGGACCCGGTTGCTCCATGGGCGGCATCGATACGGTCACTGGCCCCGCAAAAAGGTTGCACGCCAGCCGCTTTCAGGCCGTCAACCACCGCAGGCGTGGCGGCCGAAGCTCGGCCGGGCGCAACTCGCGGCAGTTTACTCACTCTTCGCATACTGCCCGCCGATGCGGTTGCCCGGATTGGTGCCGCGTATGAAAGAACTATGAATCACGACCTCGGCAGCGCGTATCGCCATCTGGCCTGCTCAAAGCCGGCGCACAGAGCCGACCATCACGAAACATAGCGAAGTCACAGGTGCGTCGCGTGGAAGCTGTCCCACGTGGCAGCCGATACTGAAGTGGTGAGTCGATCATCCCCGCCCCTGCTGACCATTTGGCACGACGGGTCACAACACACGTTCACGGCAGGCCACGACGTGGTCATCGGACGTGACGCCGATGCCGACATCCGTATCGTCGATCCGCGGATTTCCCGCGCACATCTGATTCTGCGCTTCGAGCAGGGCAAGTGGCTGGCAATCGACAACGGCTCGGTGAACGGGACCTTCGTCAACGGCTACCGCAGGCCGGTGATCGACATCCATGACGGCCAAAGCATCAACATCGGTAATGCCGGCGGACCGCAGCTGAGCTTCGAACTCGCACTGCACCCCGGACGGGCGGGTCGGCCGCCGGAGGCCGGGTCGCCGCGGGACACTGAGCCATCCACCATCTCGTGGTCGACGCCTCCCCCGCCCGCACAGCCCCGTTCGCACCCACCAGGCCAGAGCGGTGGCTCGCGACGCGGCGGGCCGAGGTCCGCTCCACCGCCTGCGCCGCGACAGCCTCCGGCCCCGTACTCGCGCAACCCGCCACAACAGCCGGCGCTCGACCATCCGACCGACGTCCATGTGTCACGGAGACCGCCGACTTCGCCGTCCACGGAGATAACGGTGGTCAACACCGGTTCGGCACCACCGCCGCAAGTGGTGGCACCCACCGAGATGACCGTCGTCGGTGCGCGGTCCGGCGACGTATCGAATCTTGCGACCAGGTTTGTGAAGTTCCTGTCGCAGCGATCGGCGGCGCCGGCGAAACTGGCCGGCTCGGTCACGATCGGTCGTGCCGGCGACAACGACATCGTGATACCCGACGTGCTGGCTTCCCGCCACCACGCGACGTTGGTTCTCACGCCGCTGGGCACCGAGATCCAGGATCGCAGCATCAATGGGACGTTCGTCAACGGCACCCGGGTCGGTTCCGCGATCTTGAGCGAAGGCGACGTCGTCACCATCGGGAACGTCGACCTGGTCGTCAGCGGTGGCATGTTGGTTCGCCGCAGCGAAACCGAAGCCGCCACGCGCACCGGCGGTCTGGAGGTACGCGGCGTCCAATACGTCGTCGACAACGGCAAGCAATTGCTGGACAACATCTCGCTGACCGCGCGTCCCGGAACGCTGACCGCCGTGATCGGCGGGTCGGGCGCCGGCAAGAGCACGCTGGCCAGGTTGATCGCCGGCTACACCACGCCGAGCTCCGGCTCGGTCACGTTCGAGGGCCACGACATCCACGCCGAATACGCGTCGCTGCGCAGCAGAATCGGCATGGTCCCCCAAGACGACGTCGTGCATCGCCAGCTGACGGTGAACCAGGCGCTGGGCTACGCCGCCGAGCTGCGGCTGCCGCCCGACACCAGCAAAGCCGACCGGGCCAAGGTCGTCACTCAGGTGCTCGAGGAACTGGACCTGACCAAGCATGCCGATACCCGGGTCGACAAGCTGTCCGGCGGCCAGCGCAAACGCGCGTCGGTGGCGCTCGAATTGCTGACCGGGCCATCGCTGCTAATCCTCGATGAGCCGACCTCAGGCCTGGATCCGGCGCTGGACCACCAGGTCATGCTGATGCTGCGGCAGTTGGCCGACGCGGGCCGGGTGGTGATCGTGGTGACCCACATGCTGTCCTACCTCGACACCTGCGACCAGGTGCTCTTGGTGGCCCCCGGCGGCAAGACGGCATACTGCGGTCCGCCTGATCAAATCGGCGATGCAATGGGAACCACTAACTGGGCCAAGATTTTCGGCCAGGTGGGCGCCGACCCCGAGGAAGCCAACCGCCGCTTCCTTGAGCGGGAACAGCAGCCGCCACCCGCATCGGCGGACCAGCCGGCCGATCTAGGCGAACCGGTGCACACCAGCGTGCGACGGCAGATCTCGACGGTCGCGCGCCGACAGGTCCGCTTGGTCGTCGCGGACCGCGCCTACTTCGTCTTTTTGGCACTGTTGCCGTTCATCCTGGGTGCGCTGTCACTGACCGTTCCAGGAACGAGCGGATTCCACCTGCCCGGGCCGCACGCGGACACACCCGACGAATCCGCGCAGATATTGGCCCTGTTGCTACCGGCCGCCGCGTTCATGGGCACGGCGTTGACGATCCGCGATCTGGTTGGAGAGCGCGCCGTCTTCCAGCGCGAACAAGCGGTTGGCCTGTCGACGACGGCCTATCTGCTCGCCAAGACCGCGGTGTTTTGCGGGTTCGCGATCCTGCAGGCGGCGATCGTCACCGCGATCGTGGTGATCGGTAAGGGCGCGCCGACCCGAGGAGCCGTGTTACTCGGCAACGGGACAGTCGAGCTGTTCGCGGCGGTCGCGGCGACGTGTGTGGCCTCGGCGATCCTCGGCCTGGCCATCTCGTCGTTGGTTCGATCCAGCGAGCAGATCATGCCGCTGTTCGTGGTGGCGGTCATGGCTCAGCTTGTACTGTGCGGCGGGATGGTCCCAGTCACCGGCCGGCTCGGGCTCGACCAGCTGTCTTGGCTGATGCCCGCGCGCTGGGGCTACGCCGCCGCGTCGTCGACGGTCGACGTACGGCACTTGGTACCGACTTCGTTGCTCCCCCAAGACCGGTTCTGGCAGCACACGCGGAAAATCTGGCTGTTCGACATGGGCATGCTGGCCGCGCTGGCCGTGTTCTATACCGGCTTCGTGCGCTGGAAGATCCGGCTCCGCCGCTGATCCCGGTCAGGTGACGTCATCCATCCACCCAAGCACGAGACCTTCGACCTGAAGGCCCGCACCAACACCGATCCGAAAGGCATCGTGCGGGCGGTGGATGACTACATCGTGCATCCGTGGGGCCTCTACCTGGCCCGCCCGACGCCCGGCCGTGCACAGTTCCACTACCTCGAGTCGTGGTTGCTGCCGTCGCTGGGTTTGCGGGCAACGGTCTTTCATTTCAATCCCGGCCACGAACGCGACCACGACTATTACCTCGACGTCGGCGAATACACGCCCGGTCCGGTTGTGTGGCGTTCCGAGGACCATTACCTCGATCTCGAGGTGCGCACAGGCCGGGGCGCGGACTTAGCCGACATCGACGAATTGTTGGAAGCCGTGCGGCACGGTCTGCTGAGGCCCGAGGTCGGTGAGCAGGCCGTGCGGCGCGCGGCGCGCGCCGTCGACGGCCTGGCCCGCAACAACTACGACCTCAACACCTGGCTGGCCGGCGAAGGCATGCGGCTCGTATGGCGTTGATTGCCGCGACCTGTTGCAGTGCAACTGATTTAAACGGCAAGCAAGCGCTCAAAGAATTCGCGGTAGTGCATCAGAGCCAGGCGTAGGTCTTCGGTCGATGCCTCCTCGCCACGAGACCATTGCTCTTCCAGATGCGACCGCGCCGCAGCGAATCCAGTCGTGAGCTGCTCGACGAGATCGGAAACCAGGACGTCCGCCTTCTGGACGCAGTCTTTGGGATCATCGACGAAGGCCGCCTGAACACCGGCCCACCGCGCACGCAGCTCCGCGAGATCGTCGCCGGCAAATAGCTCTTCGTCGGTTGACGATTCGTGTTTCGCGCTCGGCGCCTCCGGCTCGGGTGCCTCGGCAGGCAGTGCCGCGGTATCGGCACTGGGAGCCGCTCTGTCGGCAGCGGGCGCCGGCTCGGGCGTAGCGGCCGTGGTCTCGTCCTCCATCCGTGGCGCTTCCGAGGTAGGGATCACGGGCTCATCAGGGGACTCGGTCATTGCTTCTTGTTCATGCGTGGTCATGCGCCTGCTCCTTTGATTCGGTCTTGTCGGTCTTTGTCTTGTCGGTCTTTTCGGTCGGGGTCTCGAGCAACTTCTCGAACAGGGCCCGGTAGTGCACGAACGCCTCCCGCTGCTGCTCGGTGTTGGCGTGCTGCTGCGAGATGCTGATGTCGTGGGCGGCTCGATAGTTCTCGACTATCTGCGGGTGGTCTACCGAGATGTCCGCGGCCCGCTGGTCGAAATCGTCGACGGGGTAACCGCGCTGGCGCATCACATCGGTCACCAAACGGTCGGCGACACCGACAGCAGTTGCGGGGTTGTCCACGAACCCGGCCTGTACCTCTTGCCAGCGGGCGGTGAAATCCGAGAGTGCCGATGGCGTCAACGGAACGATGTCGAGCTTGCCTCGCTTGCGTTCTCGCGTAGTGAGTTCCCGCACGGCGCCTTTCTCGCTTCCGGTCTCGGATACCAGGCGCTCGTACTCACCGCCGTAGTGCTGTTTGAGCCGCTTCGTTCTTATGCGAAAGCTGACCATGCTTATTGCGACAATCGTCGCGACGGCCACCACGACGGCGACGGCCGCGATCAAGATCCATTCCCAAGTGGGCATCACAGGCTCCTTTTTTCTGACATACGTCTAGTAACCCGTCCGGCGATGGCGCAAACGTGATTTTGTGATCTGTGGCACAACGTCGGGAGGTTGCGTGGACGAGTCTCCGCCAGTTCAGAAGTAGTGCCGACGGCCGCCGATCGCGCGTCCGGTGCTGCCCAGGATTGCCAGGATTGCGCCCACGACGAGCAACAGGATCCCAAGGGTCCACAGGATAGAGATCTTGAATAGAAATCCCGCGACTAGCAGAACGATGCCCAGAATGATCATGTTTGAGCCTTCCTCAGATGATGGTTGACGGATGTTCGGGTCGGTCGGCCCGATAACAGTCGATCACCCGTTAGGGGGTAGCAATACACCCCTAGGGAGGTAATCTCCTCGGCATGCCAGAACCACCTCGCGCGCCCATCACGGTCGCGCTCGTCGATGACTACGACGTCGTCGTCAAGGGTGTGGCCAATATGCTGCAGCCGTATCGCGACCGCGTCGTGATCGCGGAACTCGACTCCACCATGTCCGTCAAGGACGCGGTCGACATCGTGCTGTACGACTCATTCGCCCAACCCGAATCCGATCACGAAGAGATCGGTGTCCTGGTGGCCAATCCCCGGGCACGCCGAGTTGTGGTCTACACCTGGAACTTTCACCCCGAACTCGTTCAAAGCGCGCGACGGCACGGGGCCCAGGGGTATCTGTCGAAGACCCTGCCCGCGCGCGAGCTGGTCGCGGCCTTGGAGGCCGTGCATGCCGGTGAAGTGGTCGTCAGCGAGGTAGGAGCGCGAGCACGCAGCGCGCCGGGGCAGGACTGGCCCGGCCGCGGTGAAGGGCTCAGCGAACGCGAGGCGGAGATTCTGGCGCTGATCACCCAGGGCATGAGCAACGCAGACGTCGCGCGGCTGACGTACCTGAGCCCAAACACCGTGAAGTCCTACATTCGGACGATCTATCGCAAGCTCGGTGTGAGCAGTCGCACTCAGGCCGTGCTGTGGGGCGTGAACCACGGGTTCACTCCCGACCATCACCGCATCGAGCACTGGCGCGGCGGCCGCTAGAGTTCCCCTCCGCAGAAGGGGGTAACCCTCGGGGATGTCTTTAAGCGAATACCGGCGCAAGCGGCGGTCTGGCCGCAGCCCCGAGCCACGCGGTCGGCAGCCGCGGCGACGTCGGGGAGGCAGTCGCGGGCCGCGTTTCGTCATTCAGCATCATGCGGCCCGCAGTGACCACTACGACTTTCGCCTCGAGATCGACGGCGTGCTGGTGTCCTGGGCGATCCCCAAAGGCCCGTCGACAAATCCGAAGGTCAGGCGGATGGCGCGGCGCACCGAGGACCATCCGATGGAATACGCGCAGTTCGAGGGAGTAATCCCCGAAGGGGAGTATGGGGCCGGCGGCGTCATCGCTTGGGACCACGGCACTTACGCCAACCGGACCGCTGAAATTCAAGTGCGTCCGCGACCAGGAGTTCGTCATCGGCGGTTACACCGCCCCGAAAGGCAGCCGAATCAAGTTGGGTGCGTTGCTGATCGGCTACCACGAAGGCCGCGACCTTGTCTACGCCGGCAAAGTGGGGACCGGCTTCGACGAAGCCACGCTGCGCGGCCTGCACAAGCGGCTGTCGGCCATCGAACAGGACGCGCCGCCGTTCACCCGGGGACTGAGGCACGACGCCGGCGCCCGATGGGTGCGCCCGGAGCTGGTCGCCCAGATCGGCTTTCACCGAGTGGACGCGCGACGGCAAGCTGCGCCACCCCCGCTACCAAGGTCTGCGGACCGATAAGGATGCAGGCGACGTCGTAAGGGAGACCCGTTGACGCCAACCGGGGTAACGGTTGCCGGCAACGAAGTGCCGGCACAAAACCGTGCGCGTAATCTCTGCAGTCATGAGCTCCACCAGGCACAGATGGATCGCAGTCGCCGCTCTGACAGGCGCTGCGGTCGGCTCGCAGCTAACTCCCGTCACCGCACAGGCCGAACTGCACAATATCACCTACATTGTCCGCATCGACGGCATGGTCGCCGGCAGCCAGGCCACCTTTGTGACCAACACCAAGCAAACAAACACCGCGCAGTTGAGTTCGATGCCAGGCAACGGATTCGAGGCCTCTGCGGTGCTGGCCGATCCCCACCAAGCCGGGATGCAGGTGTCGATTCGGTGGCCCTCTGCGGCCAAGGTGCACTGCGAGATCGACATTGACGACAATGTGGCTACGCAGGTCGACCAGTTTGTCCAGCCAGCCGCAGGCAGCACCGACCCGATGAATGGCGTCCTGCCCTGCGGGGCACCGCTGCCCGCGACCTGACAATCACGGCTGCCATCCGACAGCGTCGGCCCACTCCCACGCCCTGCGGTAGGCGGTGGAAAACCAGGGCTCCTTGGCCTCGACGTACGCCGAGATGTCGTCGCTAGCCGATGCAGCTCGCGCCGCGCCTTGCTTGACGGCCAAATACTCGGTGCGCGCTGCGGAATCAGCGGTGAGCCAGTCGACGAACAGCAGCGCGAACTGCTGATTGGGCCAACCCTCGACGCGGACATGAACATTGGTTGGCCGTCCCGGATCTGCGCTGCCATGAATCCGCTTGTGCCACAACGCCGGATCACCGCCGTGGTCGTAGAACTGGACAGTGCTGCGGGCGTCCGGTTTGGGCACATCGCCGGTGATGCGGTCGATCCGGGGGTAACCCGCCGATAACAGGGAGTCACTGATTTCGTCTGCGGCGGTGATGGATTCAACGGTGACTTGGATATCGATGGCGTCTTCGGCATCCAGGCCGGCGATCGCGGTCGACCCGACGTGGTCTACACGCCGTGCGCGGGCACCGCATGCGGTCGCGATGCGCGCAGCAATCCGGCGCGCCTGATCGGGCCAGGTCGGATCTGCCGGTGTCAGCTGGGGCACCGGACGGACGACCTGGTGGGCGATCAGGTTCCGCGCGAACGGGGTGATGCGGTGATTCCACACGTCACCGGCCTGCTCGGCCAGCGATTGCAGGCTGCCCAAGTTCTGCAGCCAGACGTCGGCGACGGCGCGGCGCTGATCATCGCTGGCCTGCGCGGCGATTCGGGCACGCGCGTCGGCCTCGGTCATGCCGCGGTATTCCACCAGTCGACGCATCCGCACTTCAACGTCGGCGTACACGACGACGACCAACGGAAACAACGGCGCCATTCCGGACTCCACCAGCAGCGGAATGTCTTCAACGACAACCACATCCGCAGGCACCGCCGCGATGATTTCCTCGCGCCGCTTGCCCAGCAACGGATGAACGATTCCGTTGAGCGTATTACGCGCGTCGTCGTCTTTGAATGCCTTGGCAGCCAGTGCCGGCCGATCGAGCGCCCCGTCGGCGGAAAGGATGTCGTTCCCGAACGCCTCGACCAGCGCGGCCAGCCCTTCGGTGCCTGGTTCGACGACTTCCCTGGCGATGACGTCGGCATCGACGACGACACCACCGCAGTCGGCGAAGGTCGTTGCTACCGCCGACTTACCGGCGCCGATGCCGCCGGTCAGCCCGATCCGAAGCATCGGCAGCTATCGTCGTCGGGCTAGGCGCTACCGGCGAGCTTCTCCCGCAGGGCGGCGAGTTGCGCGTCGCTGGCCAGCGAGCCCCCGCTCTGCTGTTCTTCGCCCGACGAGCCGTTGGCCTGCGGCCGCTCGGCAGCGGCGGCCTCGGCTGCGGCGAACTTCTCCATCTGGGCGGTGTGCATCTTGTGCCGGCGCTCGGCCTCGGCGTAGCGGGCTTCCCATTCGGTGCGCTGCGCGTCGAAACCCTCGAGCCATTCGTTGGTTTCGGGGTCGAAGCCCTCCGGGAAAATGTAGTTGCCCTGCTCGTCGTAGCTGTCGGCCATGCCGTACTTGGCCGGGTCGAACTCCACGGTGTAGTCCTCGTTGGCCTGCTTGAGCGACAGCGAAATGCGGCGACGCTCCAGGTCGATGTCGATGACCTTGACCATCGCGTCATCACCCACCGCGACCACCTGGTCCGGCACCTCAACGTGACGCTCGGCGAGCTCGGAGATGTGCACCAGGCCCTCGATACCCTCCTCGACGCGGACGAACGCGCCGAACGGAACCAGCTTGGTGACCTTGCCGGGCACGATCTGGCCAATGGCATGCGTGC
The DNA here is from genome assembly GCF_052143115.1 of Mycobacterium sp. Classification (GTDB taxonomy): domain Bacteria; phylum Actinomycetota; class Actinomycetes; order Mycobacteriales; family Mycobacteriaceae; genus Mycobacterium. The sequence continues at coordinate 7,116 of NZ_JBKQTQ010000313.1, read as the reverse complement.
GGGCGAAGTGACGCCACGGATCTTCCTGAGTCGCCTTGAGCGACAGCGAAACCCGCTCGCGATCCATGTCGACGTCGAGCACCTCGACGGTGACCTCGTCGCCCACCTGCACCACCTCGGAGGGGTGGTCGATGTGCTTCCAGGACAGCTCGGAGACGTGCACCAGACCGTCGACGCCGCCGAGGTCGACGAAGGCGCCGAAGTTGACGATCGACGACACCACACCCTTGCGGATGGCGCCCTTTTGCAGCTGGTTGAGGAACTCGCTGCGCACCTCGGACTGGGTCTGCTCGAGCCAGGCGCGGCGGGACAGCACCACGTTGTTGCGGTTCTTGTCCAGCTCGATGATCTTGGCTTCGATCTCCTTGCCGATGTAGGGCTGCAAATCCCGGACGCGGCGCATCTCGACCAGCGAGGCGGGCAGGAAGCCGCGCAACCCGATGTCGAGGATCAAGCCACCCTTGACGACCTCGATGACGGTGCCCTTGACCGCCTCGTCCTTCTCCTTGAGCTCCTCGATGGTCCCCCAAGCGCGCTCGTACTGAGCGCGCTTCTTGGAGAGGATCAGCCGGCCTTCTTTGTCCTCCTTGGTGAGGACCAGGGCCTCAACCTTGTCGCCGACGGACACCACCTCGTTGGGGTCGACGTCGTGCTTGATGGACAGCTCGCGGGAGGGAATGACCCCTTCGGTCTTATAGCCGATGTCGAGGAGCACCTCGTCCCGGTCCACTTTGACGATCGTCCCTTCGACGATGTCGCCATCGTTGAAGTACTTGATCGTTTTGTCTATTGCGGCGAGAAAGTCCTCGCTCGAGCCTATGTCGTTGACGGCTACTTGCGGCGAGGTGACGGTGGGACTCGGCATATTGTTGGGTTGCTCCGGACAGGTTGGGGTCGTAGGGATAAAGCGGGTTCTGTTCGATCGCCCTGCTCCTCCGCATCGCGCTGCGCTCTGCATCGTCGCCGGACTACTCCGTCGAGGCTACTCGACTGTGCACACGCTGGCCAAACTCGCCTCATCTGGGCCGAGCGTCAAATCACCCCGAAAAAATCACCGAAATTCTTGCCACGGGTTCGCGCAAGTCGTTGTCGGCCGCTAATGGGCGGCGGAGTCCCAGCTGCGGCCATAGCCCACCGAGACCTCCAGCGGCACGTCGAGCGGGTATGCGCCGCCCATTTTCTCGCGCACCAACGACTCAAGCCGCTCCCGCTCACCGTCGGCCACTTCGAACAACAGTTCGTCGTGGACCTGGAGCAACATCCGCGACGCCAGCCCGGTCGTCTTGAGCGCCTTGTCGACCTCGATCATGGCCACCTTGATGATGTCGGCCGCGCTGCCCTGGATCGGCGCGTTGAGCGCTGCCCGCTCGGCGGCCTCGCGCACTTGGCGATTGCTGCTGTCCAGCTCGGGCAGATAGCGGCGGCGACCCAGCACCGTTGAGGTGTAGCCGTCCTTGCGGGCCTGTTCGACGACGTCCATCAGGTAGTCGCGCACCCCGCCGAACCTGGCGAAGTACTGATCCATCTGGACTTTGGCGTCTTCGGTGGAAATCTTCAGCTGCTGCGCCAGGCCGTAAGCGCTCAACCCGTAGGCCAATCCATACGACATCGCCTTGACCCGGCGCCGCAGCTCACCGGTCACCTCGTCGATCGGCACTCCGAACGCGCGGGAGGCGACGAACGAATGCAGGTCCTCCCCGGTGTTGAACGCCTCGATCAGCCCTTCATCACCGGACAGATGCGCCATGATGCGCATCTCGATCTGCCTGTAGTCGGCCGTCATCAACTCCGCATAGCCGTCACCGACGACGAACGCGTCGCGGATCTGACGGCCTGCGTCGGTGCGGATCGGAATGTTTTGCAGATTGGGCTCGGTGGAGGACAGCCTGCCGGTCGCCGCAATCGTCTGGTTGAACGTCGTGTGGATGCGGCCGTCGCCGGCCATCGAGTTCAGCAACCCGTCGACGGTGACTTTCAGCCGGGTCACGTCGCGATGCGCGAGCAGATGCTGAAGGAACGGATGCCCGGTCTTGTCGAACAGCGACTGCAGCGCATCCGCGTCGGTGGTGTATCCGGTCTTCGTCCGCTTGGTTTTCGGCATTTCCAGCTCGTCGAACAGCACCACCTGCAACTGTTTTGGCGAGCCGAGGTTTATCTGCTTGCCGATCACTGCGTACGCCGCCTCCGCGGCGTCCCGGATCTGGTCGCCGAATTGGCTTTGCAGGGAGGTCAATTGGTCGAGGTCGACGGCGATACCCGCAGCCTCCATACCTGCCAACACCCGTTGCACCGGTAGCTCCATCTCGGCCAGCAGTGAGGTGGAGTCGATCCGGGCCAATTCGGCGTCCAGCGCGTCAGCCAGGTCCACCACCGCGCGAGCACGCAGGACTGCGGTTTGCACAGCTTGGTCATCGACCCCGTCGGTGGCTTCGATGTCATCGAGTAATGAAAGTTGCTGCTGTTCAGACGTTTCCGCCCGTAGCTCGCGACGCAAGTAGCGCAGTGACAGATCGTCCAGGGTGAAGCTGCGTTGCCCGGGGCGGACCAGGTAGGCGGCCAGCGCGGTATCGGAGCTGACCCCGTCCAGCGTCCAGCCGCGCCCAGCGAGGTCGTGGATCGCTAACTTGGCTTCGTGCAGGGCTTTCGGCTTCTCCGGGTCGGCGAGCCACGCCGCCAACGCGGCGTCGTCGTCGGGTGTCAGGGTCGTGGTGTCGATGTATCCGCCATCGCCGTCGGCGGCGGCGATGGCCAGCGCGGTCGCGTCGCCGTCATAGGGCAGATGCGTCCCCACCACAGCCAGCCCCGATCGGCGCCCGTCGGCGACGTGCTCGGCCAACCACTGCCCGACCGAGCCGGACTCCAGCGCTCCCCCGCGCACGTCGAATCCCTCGTCGACCTCGGGTTCGACTGCAGCCAGCGTGTCGAACAGCCGGTCCCGCAGCACCCGGAATTCCAGCTGGTCGAACAGTTGGTGAATCTGTTCGCGGTCCCAGGGCTGCATCCGCAGCGTGTCCGGCGTCTGCGCCAGCGGCACGTCACGGACCAGGTCGGTGAGCTCCCGGTTGAGCACCACGCTGGCCAGGTGCGCGCGCAGCGCGTCACCCACCTTGCCGCGCACCGAGTCGGCGTTGTCGACGAGCGCTTGCAGCGAACCGTATTCGGTGATCCATTTCGACGCCGTCTTCTCGCCCACCCCCGGGATGCCGGGCAGGTTGTCGCTCGGGTCGCCGCGCAGCGCGGCGAAGTCGGGGTATTGCTCGGGGGTCAGCCCGTACTTCTCGACCACCGCCGCCGGGGTGAAGCGGGTCAGCTCGCTTACGCCTTTACGGGGATAAAGCACCGTCACGTCGTCGGAAACGAGCTGCAACGAATCGCGGTCCCCGGTGACCACCAGCACCCGGTAGCCTTCCTTTTCCGCCTGCGTCGCCAATGTCGCGATCAAGTCATCGGCTTCGAAGCCCGGCTCGGCGAGCACCGTAATGCCCAGCGCCGCAAGGACTTCCTTGGTGACGTCGATCTGGCCGTGGAATTCATCCGGAGTGGACGACCGGTTGGCCTTGTACTCCGGGTAGCGCTCGGAGCGAAAGGTCTGCCTCGACACGTCGAACGCCGCGGCCACATGGGTGGGCGATTCGTCGCGTAACAGGTTGATCAGCATGGCGGTGAACCCGTACACCGCGTTTGTGGTCAGCCCGCCCTGGGTCTTGAAATTCTCGGCGGGCAGCGCGTAGAAGGCCCGAAACGCCAGCGAATTGCCGTCCAGCAGCATCAACGTCGGCTTGTCGTCAGCAGCCTGGCCGGCTTCCGTCTTCTTGCTTGCGGTCCTCGCTGGGCTCACCGCCTCAACTCTAGGCACTGGGTCCGACGCCGAGTAGCGGCTGCGCCCACCGCCGGAAAACTGCAACACGTTTCAGTTTCGTCGAGGTTCTAGGTACGCTGGCCCGATGCCAGCAGCTATCCGTCAAGAACCGGCGATCGACGGCTGGTTCGCCGCCGACGACTCCGGTGTGCCACATCTGACCGGCGCAAAATGTCCGCAATGCGGCACCTATGTCTTCCCGCCGCGGGCCAGTAACTGCCCCAACCCCGGCTGCGACGGTGAACAGCTCGAGCAAGTGCCGCTGTCGCGGCGCGGCAAGCTGTGGAGTTACACCGAAAACCGGTATGCGCCGCCACCGCCCTACCCTTCCCCGGATCCGTTTGAGCCGTTCGCCGTCGCCGCGGTCGAGTTGGCCGACGAGGGTCTGATCGTTCTGGGCAAGGTGGTAGACGGCACCCTGGCCGCCGACCTGAAAGTCGGCCTGGAGATGGAGCTGACCACCATGCCGCTGTTCGTTGATGATGACGGCGTCGAACGCATCGTCTACGCGTGGAGGATCGCATGAGCACTCCCGAACCGGTTTACATCCTCGGCGCCGGGATGCACCCCTGGGGCAAGTGGGGCAACGACTTCACCGAGTACGGGGTGGCCGCGGCCCGTTCCGCGCTCGCCGAAGCCGGCCTGGACTGGCGGCAGGTTCAGTTGGTGGCCGGCGCGGACACCATCCGCAACGGCTACCCGGGTTTCGTCGCTGGGGCGACGTTCGCGCAGAAGCTGGGCTGGAACGGAGTGCCGGTCAGCTCCAGCTATGCGGCGTGCGCCAGCGGCTCGCAGGCCCTGCAGAGCGCCCGCGCACAAATCCTGGCCGGCTTCTGCGACGTTGCGCTGGTGATCGGAGCCGACACCACGCCGAAAGGGTTTTTCGCTCCGGTCGGCGGCGAGCGGAAGAACGACCCGGACTGGCAGCGGTTTCATCTGATCGGCGCCACCAACCCGGTGTACTTCGCGCTGCTGGCGCGCCGGCGGATGGACCTCTACGGCGCCACCCTCGAGGATTTCGCCCAGGTGAAGGTCAAGAACGCGAGCCATGGCCTGCAGAACCCCAACGCCCGGTTCCGCAAAGAGACGTCGGTCGAAGACGTGCTGGCCAGCCCGGTGGTGGCCGACCCGCTGCGGCTGTTGGACATCTGCGCTACGTCAGACGGCGCTGCGGCGCTGATCGTGGCCAGTGCCAAGTTCGCTCGAGAACACCTCGGCTCGCTGAACGGCGTGCCTGCGGTGCGCGCGGTCAGCGCGGTCACCCCGCGCTACCCTCAGCATCTGCCCGAATTACCGGATATTGCAACGGATTCCACTGCGGTGGTGGCGGCGCCGGATCGGGCGTTCAAGGACCAGATCATCGACGCCGCATACGCCGAGGCCGGCATCGGGCCAGAAGACCTGAGCCTGGCTGAGGTTTACGACCTGTCAACTGCGTTGGAGCTGGACTGGTATGAGCATTTGGGGCTCTGCCCCAAGGGTGACGCCGAGGCGTTGCTGCGCAGCGGTGCCACTGCCATCGGCGGCAAGATTCCGGTCAACCCGTCGGGCGGGCTGGCCTGCTTCGGCGAAGCGATTCCCGCGCAGGCGATCGCACAGGTCTGCGAGCTCAGCTGGCAGCTGCGCGGCCAGGCCACCGGCCGTCAGGTCGAGGGCGCGAAGGCCGGTATCACCGCGAATCAGGGCCTGTTCGGCCACGGCTCGTCGGTGATCGTGGCCCGGTAGCGTCTTCATCGTCACTCCAGCGTGACGCTCGGCGCTGACAGCCACACCAGCGTGACGCTCGGCGCGGCGCCGGCTAGCCGCGGCTATCCCGACGGCAGCGTCTCGTCGGGAGTATCGAGGGTTTCCAGAACGACTTCGGCGACGTGCTTCATCGTGGTCCGCCGGTCCATCGCGGCGCGCTGGATCCACTTGAACGCTTGCGGCTCAGTCATGCCCTGGTTGGCCTGTAACAGGCCTTTGGCCCGTTCGACGAGCTTGCGGGTCTCCAGCCGGTCAGACAGCGTCGCAACTTCGCGCTCCAGCGCCCTGACCTCGCTGAACCGGCTCAGCGCCAGTTCAATCGCCGGGATCAGGTCGGAGATGGTGAACGGTTTCACCAGGTAGGCCATCGCCCCGGCATCCCGTGCCCGTTCGACAAGGTCGCGCTGACTGAACGCGGTCAGCACCACAATCGGTGCGATGCGTTTGCGGGCGATCTCCGACGCGGCGTCGATGCCGTCGCGGCGCGGCATCTTCACGTCCATGATCACCAGGTCGGGGGTGAGCTGCTCGGCCAGCTCGACGGCTTCCTGGCCGTCGCCGGCCTCGCCGACGATTTCGTAGCCCTCTTCGCGGAGCATTTCGGCCAAGTCGAGCCGGATGAGAGCCTCATCCTCGGCGATCAGCACCCGGTGCGAGGCTTGGGTATCGACGTCGGTCGTGGAGCCGGTCATGACGCCATTCTCTCGTGGCCCGCCGTAATCCTCGACCGCGGGGTTGTGACGTCGGTGTGACGATCGCCATCCTCTATGGTGGTAGGCCGTGGTTACGAGCCCTCGTATCCCAACTGAATCCACTATGAGGTGTTCGGCGACGGTCCTCCTCTGTTCCTGCATGTGGGTGCAGCTGCGGAATGGGACCTCTGGAAGCTTGCGGGCTATCTTGACCGTCTGACGGAGTACCGTCTAATCGTCATCGACCCTCGCGGAAGGGGAAGAAGCGACAGACCGGAGACCCTGGCCGCGCATCGGATGAAGAACTATGTTGGAGACGTCATCACGATTCTGGACGATCTCGGCATATCAAGAACTGCCTTTTGGGGGCACTCCGACGGTGCACGAGTTGGATTTGCGCTGGCGGTTGCTCATCCCGACCGTTTGAAGGCTCTCGTTGCGGTCGGAGGTCACGATTTGCCGACCGAGTACAAAGATCGCGTTGCGTTTGCCAAGTATGTTCGCGAGAATGGAATGGGTTTTCTAGACGAGGGATATGAGAAGTCTTTTGGCAAGCCGCTACCTCTGTGGTACACAAAGCGAAGACGTAGAAGAGATCCTAGGATGTTTGAATTGGAGATGCTCGCATGGCGGCCGTGGATTAACAACTGGACCACGTATCCGAAGATAAGAGTGCCGACCCTGATCATGGCTGGCAAAATCGAAGACGCGACTGGTCTGAGCGAGAAGATGGCGAAGCTCATGCCTGATGCAAGATGTGTGATCCTACGGGGTTTGAAGCCCGGGTCCTCTGACGCCGGCCTGGATCATCTTGGCGGG
>NZ_JBKQTQ010000312.1:0-11928 GCF_052143115.1 Mycobacterium sp. | reverse complement strand
ATTCGGGAGGGGGGCCAAGAGGTGGAATGGCCGGCATGCCGATGATGCCTCCCGGTGCGATGGCCGGCGCCGGCGGCGCGGGGGGCGACGGCAAGACCGACACCAAACGCGTTGTGCCGCCCTCGGTAAAGAACGGCGCCCCGGTGCAGGGGCGCATCGCCAGTCCGTCGACTGCACCGGAGGTGGTGAAGCGCGTGGCGGGCAAGCCCGTCGCGGCGCGGCGAATTCTCGCACCCGATCAGAAACCCGACGACGACGAAAACGACGGCGCTGAGGGCCGCCGCGGCCTGTAGCAGCCACTATCGAGGCCGTGGTCATACTGGGCTGATGGGGGTCTTCGTCCGAAGGCTTTTCGGCATCGGCAAGCTGCCCGCCGACGTGCGCGCTGAGGTCGAGGCCGAGGGGCTCATCTACCTCGCCGACTACGTCGCAGTCACCCGGCGGTTCAGCGGCGCCATCCCGGGTCTGCGTTCGGCGCACAGCGTCGCCAGCTACGTCGGGTCGGTGGCACTCACCTCGCAACGAGTGCTGGCAACCCTGTCGTCGCTGCCGAAACTGGCCGGCCCCACGGTCGACGTGCGTTGGGACGCACCGCAATCCGGCGCGGCGACGGCGCAGATCGCCTCGACGGGCCTGCAGATTGATATCGACGTCAGCAGGGTGAACGAATCGTTCACGGGCCACCTGTCACTGCACTACAAAGTCGCCGTTCCCGGCGACGTCCTCGCTGGGTTACCGCGCCGATCGCTGAGCTTCGACATGCCGCCGGAATACGTTTTCCGCGCGGTCGGCGTCACCTACCGGCCGTGACGGTCGGCGGCGCAACCAGGCCGACGACGTCGCCGACAAGTCCGGCCACGGCGGGCGACGCAGCACAGCCAGACTGGCGAGCACCGCCGATATCAGGCCGGTGATCACCGCGATCAGCGCGATCCGATTCGCGTCGATCGCCGGCACCCAGCGCGCCGTGCCGCCGTGGACGACGAACACACCGACCGGCGTTGCCGTGCCGGCGCGGACCTTGGCAACGGTGATCACCGTGCCGCCGTCCGCCGTCCGATAGGGCTCGCCATACACGCGTCCACGAGTGCCATTGGTGGGCAATTCGTCGAGTGATTCCGGAATTTTCATGGGACCGATCCTTTTCGCCGGTTCTGACAAACGGCAGCGCTCGAAGCCAGTCTGGCAGACACGTCGGGCTCCGTTCGCCGCTCCGCACACGATGGTTCCTACGATGGCTATGTGGGCGATCACGCGTTTAGTCCGCAGGAGCGGCAGGCGGTGTATCGCGTCATTTACGAGCGACGAGACATGCGCCGGTTCGTGCCTGGCAGCACCGTGCGGGAGGAAGTCATGGCGCGGGTGCTACAGGCGGCGCATGCCGCACCCAATGTGGGTCTTATGCAGCCGTGGCGGTTCATCCGGATCACCGACGAGTCGCTACGACGACGCATCCACGCATTGGTCGACGAGGAACGTCTGCTGACCGCTCACGCACTGGGCCGACGAGAACAGGAGTTTCTGGCGCTGAAGGTCGAAGGCGTCCTCGATTGCGCTGAACTGCTGGTGGTGGCGCTGTGCGACGGCAGAGACAGCTATGTCTTCGGCCGCCGAACGATGCCGCAGATGGATCTCGCGTCGGTGTCATGCGCGATCCAAAACCTTTGGCTGGCAGCGCGATCCGAAGGCCTGGGCATGGGATGGGTGTCGCTGTTCGATCCGCTCAGACTGGCGGCGTTGTTGTCCATGCCCGAAGATGCCGAGCCGGTGGCAATATTGTGTCTTGGCCCGGTACCCGAATTTCCGGATCGACCCTCGCTGGAATTGGATGGCTGGGCGTTCGGCAGGCCGCTGCCCGAATTCGTTTCGGAGAACGGCTGGGGCAAAGAGCCGCAGCAAGCTCAGCCTGTGAGCAAAACTCCGGACAGCCAATAGGGCAGGGGTGGTGATCCCCGACCCGACCGGGACGCTGGGACTCCGCGTTGACTTGTTCTGCCCGGCGCATAGCCTGGCAATCGCGGTGGCCCGCGGCGGTTAGGATGCCGGGGTGCAACCTCCTCCGCCAGGCTTTCCTCCGCAATGGGGCAGTTCGTCAGACGATCCTCGCGAGCACATCGAGCCTGGCTACGGCGACCAGTCGGCCCCCGGAGGCTACCGCCAGCCGGCTGCTTCCGACCACGGCCAGCAACCGCCCTACCCTGACTACGGCGCGCCGCCTCCCCCCGGACCTGGCTACCCGCCGGCCGGTTACGGTCAGCAGCCCGCGTGGGCCGGCTACGGTGCGCCCGCTATTGCCCCAACTTCCCAGCAGGCCATCAGCTGGATCACCTTTGCCGTCGTCGGGTTGCTCGGGCTGCTTGGCGCGATCCTCACGCTGACGCTGTGGATCAACATGAGCAGTGCGGTCAGCCGCGCTTCGGACGTGTGTAACCGGTTCGGCGGTGAGTTCTCCACGCTTTGCCGGGAGCACATCAGACATACCGTGCCCAGCATTCCAGCGACCCTGGTGATCTGCCTGTTCCTCATCATCGGGGCCGGCCTCGCGGCTACCGGCGGCGCCGTAATGCTCTTCCTCAAACAGCAGATGGGGCAACTTCTGATCCTCGGCGGTGGCATCGTGATGCTGATGCTGGCGATCGGCTGCGAAGCTCGCTACGGCGCTACCGACCGACTCACCTATGACCTGATCGCGGGATTTGTCATCGCCGCTGTTGGTGGCCTCATGTTCATCCCCGCATTCCGGATGACCCTGGGCCTGTCGCCGAGGTTGCTCGGCGGCCCTGCACCCGGCGGATTCCCAGGCGGTGGGCCATGGCCGTATGGCCAGCCGCCACCGCCACAGCAAGGCCCGCCCGGTCCGGGCGGCTATCCCCCGCAGCACTGGTGAGTCGCAGGCGTCTAAGTCCGGGCGACACGCCCCCGCCGTAACCACCGAAACACCGCTGCCGATAACGTCGACGGGACCCGGCAAGCTGAGGAGGTGACGGTAATCGTCGACCAGGAGGCGACCGGTCAGCGGCGCGACAATGTGCTACTCGTGCACTGGCACGATCTGGGCCGGTATCTCGGTGTCTACGGTCATACCGACGTTTCGAGTCCGCGACTCGATCAGCTGGCCGGCGATGGCATCTTGTTCACCAGAGCACATGCCACGGCGCCGTTGTGCTCGCCGTCGCGCGGATCACTGTTCACCGGCCGCTACCCGCAGAGCAACGGCCTGGTCGGCCTGGCCCACCATGGTTGGGAATACCGCTCGGGGGTTCGCACGCTGCCCCAAATCCTGTCCGAATATGGCTGGTACTCAGCTCTTTTCGGTATGCAGCACGAGACCTCCTACCCGTCGAGACTGGGTTTCGACGAGTTCGACGTGTCGAACTCTTACTGCGAATACGTGGTCGAACGGGCTCAGCAATGGCTGCGAGACCATGACCCCAGCCGGCCGTTCCTGTTGACGGCCGGCTTTTTCGAGACGCACCGACCCTATCCACGGGAGCGCTACCAACCGGCCGACGCCGCTGCTGTCGATCCGCCCGACTATCTGCCCGATACCGTTGCGGTGCGCCAAGATCTGGCCGACTTCTACGGAGCCATCGCGACCGCCGACGCGGCAGTCGGCCAGATCTTGGACACGCTTGCCGCCACCGGGCTTGACGCCAGCACGTGGGTGGTCTTCGTCACCGACCATGGTCCGGCCTTCCCGCGCGCGAAATCCACGCTCTACGAGGCCGGAACCGGTATCGCGATGATCATCCGCCCGCCTACCAGAATGCCAATCGCCCCAAAGGTTTACGACGATCTGTTCAGCGGCGTGGATTTGGTCCCGACGCTGCTCGGCCTCCTCGGCATAGTCGAGCCGAGTGACATCGAGGGCATCTCGCACGCGCAGGCGCTGCTTGCGCCGGACAGCACTACGGCGGTGCGCGATCACGTGTACACCACCAAGACCTATCACGACTCGTTTGATCCGATCCGCGCGATCAGGACGAAAGACTTCAGCTACATCGAGAATTACGCACGCCGGCCGTTGCTGGATCTGCCGTGGGATATCGAGGAAAGCCCATCCGGCCAGGCTGTCGCGCCGTTGGTCACCGCCCCACGCCCGGAACGCGAACTCTACGATCTCCGTGCGGATCCCACCGAGACCAACAACTTGCTTCTCGACGACGGACTCGACGGAGCCGACGCGATCGCCGCTGATCTCGCTGTGCAGCTGCATGATTGGCGTCAGCAGACCGGCGACGTCATACCATCCGACTTCGCCGGTAGCCGCATCGCGGCTCGCTATACCGAGACGTATTTGCAGATCCACGAAATGACGCCGACCAGTCGATCGGCGATCGCCGTCGACCGCGGAATCGAAGACGGGGTTCAGCGCGTCGAGCAATAGTTGCGTTCAGCGTGAACGTAATACGCGTGGACACCACACCACGAAGTGCAGCTAGGCTCACCAGATGCCCGCGCATCCGACGGCCTATCTCGTACTCGCCTCGCAGCGCTGCGGCAGCACGCTGCTGGTCGAATCGCTACGCGCGACGGGCAGCGCCGGCGAGCCGCAGGAGTTCTTCCAGTACCTACCGACTACCGGCATGGCGCCCCAGCCGCGACAGTGGTTCGCCGGAGTCGAGGACGAGACGATCCTGCGGCTTCTCGATCCGCTGGAGCCGGGCACACCGGATACCGCGTCATCCGCTGCCTGGCGCGAGCACATCCGCAGCTCCGGCCGGACACCCAACGGCATCTGGGGCGGCAAGTTGATGTGGAACCAGGCGCCGCTGCTGCAGCAACGGGCGGCGGGATTACCCGATCGGTCCGGAGACAGTCTGCGGGCAGCGATTCGGGACGTAATTGGAAGCGAACCCGTCTACGTGCACGTATACCGGCCAGATGTGGTTTCGCAGGCGGTGTCGTTCTGGCGCGCGGTACAGACTCGGGTGTGGCGGGGCCGCCCAGATCCTGAGTGCGATTCACGGGCCACCTACCACGCCGGTGCCATCGCCCATATCGTCAGGGGTCTGCGGGATCAGGAGGAGGGCTGGCGTAACTGGTTCGCCGAAGAGCAGATCGACCCAATTGATGTGGCCTATCCGGTGCTGTGGCGCAATCTGACCTCGATCGTCGCCACGATTTTGGGGGCCGTCGGCCAAGATCCACGGTTGGCTCCGGAGCCGGTGTTGGAACGTCAGGCCAATCAGCGCTCCGACGAATGGGTCGATCGCTACCGCGACGATGCGCAGCGATTGGGACTACCGCAGTAGCCAGTTAGCCGCCTACCCGGGCGACGATGAACACTCGCCGGAACGGGAAGAACGTCGTGCCGTCATGCCGGGGCGGATAGGCCTCAGCGAACAGTGGGATGAGCTCCTCGCGAAACTGTTCGTACTCCTGCTCGTTGAGCCGTTCACGCACCGGCAACAGCGCGGTGCCGCTGATCCAGTCCAGGACTGGATGCTCGCCGGTCAGCTGGTGGACGTAGGTGGTTTCCCAGGCGTCGACGGTGCAGCCGGCGTCGATCAATAGCTCGGCATAGTGCGCCGGCGTGTCGACGACGGTCCCCACCCGAAACGGGGTGTCACGCAGGATCTTTGCGTATGGCTCGCGACGGGCCACCGCGCGCACCGCAGAATGCGATGGGGTCTCGAAGTTGCCGGGCGTCTGAACAGCGATCCACGCTCCCGCGGCCAGCTGGCCGGCCCATCGGACGATCAGCTCGCCGTGTTCGGGCACCCAATGCAGGGCGGCATTGCTGAGTATTACGTCGGTATCGGGCTGCGGCGTCCAGGTTCTCAGATCTCCCACGGCGGCATCCACGCTGCGCTCGCGGGCGGCGGCGACCATCTCCGGCGAACTGTCCAGCGCCTCGACCACCGCGTCCGGCCAGCGCCGAGCCAGCTGGAGGGTCAGGTTGCCCGGGCCGCAGCCCAGGTCGACCACCCGGCGTGGCTGCTGCGCACCCACCCGAGACAGCAGGTCGTAGAACGGCCGGGCGCGCTGATCGGCGAAGGCCAGGTAGACGTCTGGTTCCCACATATTGGTCCTCCTGATCAACACTCCGCGCAGCGCCTGATAGACAAACCGTATTACCCGCAGCTTGCCGGACGAGTCGAGGATGGCCGATGACCGACGAGGACGAGGTCGCGCAAATCCGGCGGATCTGGTCTGCACTGGACCTGCCCGGCGTGATCGACGTGCACACCCACTTCATGCCGAAATCGGTCCTGGACAAGGTGTGGCACTACTTCGATTCCGCCGGCCCACTGGTGGGTCGCGAATGGCCGATCAGCTATCGGGCGGCGGAATCCCGACGAGTACAGCTGCTCCGGCGGTTCGGCGTGCGCAATTTCACCGCACTGGTCTATCCACACAAGCCGCAGATGGCGGCGTGGCTGAACCAATGGGCGGCCCAGTTCGCCAGGTCGACGCCGGATTGCCTTGCCACTGCCACGTTTTATCCCGAGCCAGATGCCGGAGACTACGTTGAGGCGGCGATCCGCGACGGCGCCCAAGTCTTCAAAGCACATCTCCAGGTAGGTCGGTACGAGCCGAACGACCCACTCCTCGACCATGTTTGGGGAGTCATCGAGGACGCCCGGGTACCGGTGGTCATTCACTGCGGCTCTGGGCCGGTACCGGGCGATCACACCGGGCCCGAGCCGATACGTCGTCTGCTGCGCCGCTATCCGCGGCTGCGGCTGATCGTCGCACACCTGGGAATGCCGGAGTATGTCGAGTTTCTCGACATCTGCGAGAGTTCAGCCGACGTCCGGCTAGACACCACAATGGCTTTCACCCCGTTCGTCGACAAAGTGATGCCGTTCACGTCGTCTCAGCTACCCCGACTGCAGCAGGTCGGCGATCGCATCCTGTTCGGTAGCGACTTCCCCAACATCCCGTACGGCTACGTCGAAGCAATGCGGTCAATCACTAATCTGCCCGGTGCCGATGATGAGTGGCTGCGGAAGGTGTTCTATCAGAACGCTGCCGACCTGTTCTATCCGGCCGGCGCCGTCCGCTAGCCACCGGCTGCTGTGCGATGGCGCTGGGCCAGCGCAGCCGCGCCAGTAGCAGGGCTTCGGGTAGATCGACATGACCGTCAAGCTGTTGAGTCGACAATGGGTGCAACGCCGTCAGCGCCGGCCGTTGATTACCGGCCTGCGAAATCAGCCCGGGCAATGGTCCGCCCGCAGCGGGACGGGCATCGGTATGGAATGCACAGGCGACGGCCAGCGTCTGTTCGTCGCCTGCACCGGTGAGCTCCAACGCCGTCCACGCTTCGCGGACCGGGTATGACCAGATCGCCGCGAGAGTGTTCGCCAACGCGGTGTCGGCCTTAACCTGGTACGCCGCAACATAATCCGCGCTCCCGTGTTGGACACCGTGCCAGGTTTCGTGGGCCGACCGAGCGCAGAGCCCTGGAACATCGTCGGGTTCGGCGATGGTAGCCGTCCACCCGCTCTCACGGAGGTGATCGGCGAGTCGGCGCGCTGCGACCTCGGCGGTCTTGTGCAGCGGAATTTGCGGCGATCGGGCCTGCAGCGCTGCGAGATTGTCGGCGGCCGAAAATGTCAGTCCAATCCAGGTCTCCCGTTCGCGCACAACGGTATCGGACGTTGAGTCGCGACTGGTAACGCGGATGGCGTCCGCGTGCAGGCCGTAGCGGTCGGCGTAGCCGGCGATCAGTGGCAACGGCAGCACATCGGGACTCGACTCCGGCGGTGTGACACGCAGCAACGCGGTAGTCCGCGCGTCGGTGCCGGATTCGTCAGCCAGGCGCGCACCGCGGGTGTGACGCCGCATCGCCAACCGACGGCCCAGAATCGTCGTCACCGGCAGTCCGCGCCACCGGACCAGCAGCGTGATTACCACGATGACCGCGATTCCGAGCACCCAACGCTCGCGCGTCGACTGCCACGGGAAGTCCATGGCAGCGGCCACGACAGCCAATGCCACCAACGTGATTCGTCCAGTGGGCGGCGTCAGGGATTGATGCGGGCTCACGGCGTGGGCTCCTTTCGTCGACGCGCGGCGATCGCGGCGGCGGCCACGACGGCCAAAGTCAGGGCAGCGGTGCCGGCAAACGCGACGATCCGCGGCGTGGGGCTCTTCGGTGCCGGTTCCGGCGGCGGCGCAAGCTGTTTCACCGGCGCACCGGGATTGGTGCTGGCTGGCAGCTGCCAGGTAAGGGCCGCAACGGGATCCAGGGTGCCGGCGCCGACGACGTTGGACGGCGCACGGGCACCGTTGTGCGCCGTTGCGGTGATGCGCTGTATCACCTGGGTCGCGTTGAGTTCCGGGTACTTGCTGCGAACCAGCGCCGCGGCACCGGATACGTAGCCGGCCGCGTAATCGGTGCCGTTGAGCGGGACCAACTGCTGGCGTTGGTTGGGCAGCCCGTTGGCGAGTCCGCCGTCGTCGCGGTTACTCACCGAAGCGATGTTCTCGCCGGGCGCCGCGATACCCACCCACGGGCCGGCCATCGTGAATTTCGACGGCTGGGCGTCGGGCGTCAGCGAGGCCACCGACAGCACGTAGGGCTGCCACCATGACGGCACCGACACCGACGTCACAGCAGCCCAGTTGCGCGGATCTTCGGGACGTCCCAAGTCGGTCAGCGGGTTCGATTCACACGATGCTGCGCCGGAACCCCAACCGGCGGAACCACTGTCGCCGGCAGCAGCCACAATAACCGCGTCCTTGTCCACCGCCGCGTATCGGATCGCCGCACCGAGTTGGGCCTGGTCGACGTTGCGATCGGCAGGCAGGCAGGTGATCGCGGAGACGTCGATCACCCGGGCGCCGAGGTCGGCCGCATGGACGATCGCCCGGCTCAGCGCGGCCACGTCGACGGCCGCACGTGCCAGCGTCGGATCGCCGCCCGGAGTCCGCGGCGAGAACCTCGCGGACGTCACGCGCAAAGACACCAGCCGGGCCGCAGGCGCGATTCCGGCGAAACCGTCGCCGCCGGGCTGGCCGGCGATCAGCCCGGCTACCAGCGTGCCGTGCCCGTCACAGTCGGTGAGGCCGTCGGTCGATTCCACATAGTCGCCACCCGGCTGCACACCGGGCAGCCGCGGCCCCGGCCGCACCCCGGTGTCCAGTACCGCCACCAGCTGCCCTTCGCCGTGGGAAAACCGCCACGCCGCAGACGGATCCATCATCCGCTGGTCGGCCGTCGCCACCCCGGGATCGCTGCCGGGGATGACACCGGAGCTCGTGCAATCGCCGCTCTTCTGCATCGGCTGCACCGGACCCGGGGCACCCTTCGGCGGAGCAGCACCGGGGTCGACCTTGGGCTGACTGATCGCCAGAGCCGGTGGACAGGTCCACAACACAGCAGCCAAAACTGCTGCGAAGCAACCGCATCGCCGCAGGGCGCGGGCAGAGATCATCGATTGAGCACCAAGCTGAACAGTCCGACCAGGTACGCGATAACCGGGATCAGTGAGGCGTCGATTCCCGACGCGACGAAACCCAGCAATCGGCGCACCGGCAGCGAGTAGCTGTCCGGGGAAGCAATCGGCGGGTTCAGCGCGACAACCACCCACGCCAACACCAATGCCGCAAGCACTATTACAGCGATGAGCGCAGCCAGGTAACGGGCGGTCGCGGTGTAGAACACCACCAAGGCCACGCTCACCAAGTAGGGCTGAGCCAGCAGCCAGGCCTTGCATGCGGCCGAGTCCCATACCCGGGCCCGCAACGCCGCCGCCGCAGAGGTCGCGGCTACCACGTACCAGCCCCAGGCGGCCAATGTTTCCGGACGCAATGCGATCGCGACCGACCCGATCGCGCTGAGTAACACAGCCCCCGCGATGAAACCGATTTGGTGCGCGTCGCTGATCCGTACCCGTCGCGGCAGGTCCTGCAGTACCCGCAACGACGGTGCTGACGGGGTGGGATCCCCGGGGGCGGGGATGACCGGCAGCGGGAATCGCGCCCACAGCGCGGATAGTTGAGCGGCCTCGACAGTGACCAGCAGTGCGACCACGATCAGCAGGGAGCCGAGGGTCACCAGCGGCAGCTGCCAGAGCGACGCCGCGCCTGCAGCCAACAGCGCACCCACGCCGAGCACCGCCGTAGCAGTGAAAACCGCTATCGCGCTTCCACCTTCGCGGCGAGGAAGGACGAGGTTGATCACCGACCATGCGGTTACCCCGGCGGCGGCCAGCGTCACTTGCGCGGCGCCAAAGCTTCCCGGTACGACCAAAGTCAACGCCGCGGCGATGGGCACTAGCGCAGCGACCGAGAGGACCGCGCCGGCACGAGGTGAACGGCATGCCAAGCCGGCCAGCGCAGCGAGCACCGCGATCACCCCGACGGCGAACAGCCCGGCCGGCGCGCCGGTGAGCACTCGCTGGGTAGCGGCCAGGCCCGTTGCCGCCCAGACCAATCCAACGACCGCGGCCAACGCGCCGCGCTGAATGTGGGCGATGCCCCAGGGCTTCAATCGGGATGCCGAGAAGATCACCGCCGCGTCGGCGATGTCCTCGACGATGCCCGGCGCGGCCGTCCCGGCGGGGACCGGTTGCAAGGCCAGCAGATCACCATCAACGACGCCGACGGTGTCCAGACTGGCGTCGAGGCTGAACGGCGCTCCGCCGATCGGGGCAAGGCTGAGCCGAGCGGGGGTGACCGAACCGGTAGCGGCGCCGCCGTCGTCGGCCCCATCCGCCTCGCCGTCTCCGACCGCGGGGACCACCAAACGTTCCACCGCCGGCAGGATTTGGCGCAGCGGCAGCTCCGCGGGCAGCGCCATCTCGGTCAGCCGACTGTCAGAGAGGATGGCGACCCGCACGATGGGCATCACAGCGCTGGACATCACCGGCTCCTCAGGCTTTGGGGGGACATTCGTTCTCTTTCTCTTGGTGAACAGTGGTTGTTCTTGGAAGGCTCAGACGGCCGGTTGGTTGGACTGCATACTGAAATCTCGAGACAGTCGATTACCCGGGAACCACTCGGCATCCGGCAACTGCGCGGTGAGCTGCTCGACGGCGAGGGCGATCGCAAACAGGGTTCCGGGCCGAAATGTCGAAATCCATTCGCCGTCGAAGGCGCGTGACGGGGTGACCAGCACTCTGCCCGCGGCGGTGTCGACGATGCTCATGCCAACCTCGGTGCTGGCGTGCTGTCCGTCGTGGCGGCAGCCCGCGACGATCTCAACGTAGCTGCGTGGCCCGCTGAACACCGACTCCACCACCGGACGTGTTGACTGCGGGATGCCCAGGTAGTCAAGGACTTCGGCGAGCGAGCCACCGTTGCGCAGCCGCTCGTCGGCCCGCGCGCCCACCCGCGCGGGCAGGTTGAATTCATCGAAGCGCGCCGGCGGACGCTGCGCCAATCCGACACCCAGCACCGGCACCAGCGCCCGCGCATCGTGGATGTCCATCGCCGTGAACGTCACCAGCTGCGCGTTACGCAGCGCAACAATGGTTTTTTGGGTTTGACCGCCGCGCCGCGCGATGATCCCGCGCAGCAGCTCGTCGGCACCGGAGGTCTGGCCGGATCCCACGTAACGCAGATCCAGCCAGCGGTCCGGGAAGCACACCTGCCGGATCCAGTCGGCCACCGCCGGGTTGACATCACCGCTGGCGGACATCATCCCCAGCCGAGTCAGCTCGGCGGCCTGACGATCGATGAACGCGCCGCGCTCACCGGCGTCGGTGTAGGGCGTGGTAATCGCCAAGACCCACGGGAACGTCCCCGCCCCAACGGTTTCGGCGATAAACCATGCCTGGTCGACGGTGAGCTCGACGGCGTTAGGCGCGGCAGCCATCCAACCTTGCCTTCGATCGAGCTAGCCGCCCCATTTGGCGCCTTCGGCCGCGTCGCGGGCCAGCATCGAGGTGGTGTTGTTTTCATGGGTGCCGGCCATCGCACGGTAGGCCAACACCAACTGCTCCATGGCCTGGTTCCACTGGGCCTGCCAAGCCT
>NZ_JBKQTQ010000311.1:0-6951 GCF_052143115.1 Mycobacterium sp. | reverse complement strand
GGTATATCACCGTCAGCGGAGCCATCAGCGCCGTCACCCAGGTCATGATCTTGAGGGTGTACGGGGTCGACGAGGCGTTGTAGATCGTCACGTTCCACTGCTTGTTCAGCGTGGAAGGCACCAGGTTGGGATAGAGCGCTCCGAACAGCAGGATCACCACCCCTGCCACGACCACGGCAGTGCACAGGAACGCCCAGCCATCGGATGCGCGCCGCCACACCAACGCGACCGCTGCCAGTTGCGCGACCACCGCGACCGCCAGCACCAGCCAGGTCCAGTTCTTGCCGTAGGCCAGTTGCGTCCAAAGCCCAAAGCCCCCAACCAGTGCCGTCACCGGAAGCGACAGCCGCACTGCGAAGCGGTGAGCGTCGTCGCGGATCGCGCCGGAGGTCTTCAAGGCGACGAACACCGCGCCGTAGAACAGAAACAGCCCCGCAGTGGCCAGACCACCCAACAGCGTGTACGCGTTGAGCACATCGGTGATCGACACGTCCACGCGGCCATTGGCGTCCACCGGGAGCCCGCGCACCAAGACGGCGAATGCCACGCCCCACAGCACGGCAGGCAACCACGACCCTGCCGCGATTCCGAAGTCGGCCAAGGTCCGCCATTTCGAGTCGTCGATCTTGCCGCGCCATTCGATCGACACCGAACGCACGATCATGCCGAACAGGATCGCTAGCAGCGGCAGATACAGGGTGGAGAATACGGTCGCGTACCAGCCGGGAAATGCGGCGAACATCGCTGCGCCGGCGGTGATCAGCCAAACCTCGTTGCCGTCCCAGACCGGCCCGATGGTGTTCAACGCTGCGCGGCGGTGGGTTTCTGGTTCGCCCACGCCGACGCGGGCGAATGGCTCCATCAACATTCCCACGCCGAAGTCGAATCCCTCCAGGATGAAGAAACCAAGGAACAGCAACCCGATGATGCCGAACCACAACTCTTGCAGTCGCACCGGTCAGCTCCTTTCCGTCAGCAGGCGTTAATAGGCAAAAGACAACGGCGCCACCTCGTCATCGCTGGGTGACCGGGGCGCAGCCGGTTCCGCGTCGTGTTCCTGGGGCCCTTCAACGATGTATCGCTTGAGCAGCCAAAACCAGATCACCGCCAGCACCGCGTAGACCAGGGTGAAGGTGATCAGCGAGGTGACGACGATGCCGGAGGCGTGATGTGAGACGGCCTCGTGAACGGTGAATCGGACCTGCTGGTCGCCGGTCGGGTTAGGCACGACGATCCAGGGCTGACGGCCCATTTCGGTGAACACCCACCCGGAGATGTTGGCCAGGAACGGCGCCGGAATGGCAACCAGCGCCAGCCAGGAGAACCATCGTTGACTGGGGATTCGGCCACCGCGGGTGAGCCACAACGCAACCAGCGCGAAAAGTACCGGAATCGCCAGCAGCCCGATCATCGCGCGAAACGACCAATAGGTGACGAAGAGATTGGGACGGTAGTCGTTTGGGCCGAATCGGTATTGGTAGTCCTGCTGGATGTTGCGTACACCCTGCAACGTGACGTCGTGGGTTCGGCCTTGCGCGAGGAACGGCAGCACGTAAGGCACTTCGATCACCCGGGTAACGCTGTCGCAGTTGTTGTGCGTGCCGACTGTCAGGATTGAGAAGTCCGGATCGGTTTCGGTGTTGCACAACGACTCCGCCGAAGCCATCTTCATCGGCTGCTGAACGAACATCAGCTTGCCCTGATAGTCACCGGTGAAGAACAAGCCGACCGTCGCAATAAGCGCTACCCAACATCCCAAGATGGCCGCCGGGCGGAAGATGGTGCGGGCATCGGCGTCCGCGACGGGGTGGTCCGTTGCGGGTTTACCAGAACGGACCAGCCACCACGCACTGATGGCGGCGACAAACGTCGCAGCGGTCAATAGTGAGCCGGCGACGGTATGTGAAAACGCTGCTCGCGCAGTGTTATTGCCAAGCAGCGCGGTGATGCTGTGTAACTCCGCGCGCCGGGTCGCGGGGTTGTAGTGTGCGCCGACCGGGTGCTGCATGAAGGAGTTCGCCACGATGATGAAGAACGCGGAAACGTTGACGGCGATCGCGACGATCCAGATGCATGCCAAGTGCACTAGCCGGGGCAGCCGATTCCAGCCGAAGATCCACAAACCGATGAAGGTGGATTCGAAGAAGAACGCGGCCAGGCCTTCCATCGCCAGAGGCGCGCCGAACACGTCGCCGACGAACCGCGAGTACTCGCTCCAATTCATGCCGAATTGGAACTCCTGCACGATCCCGGTGGCCACCCCGATCGCGAAGTTGATCAGGAACAGCTTGCCGAAGAACTTGGTGAGCCGATACCAGGCGACGTTGTCGGTGACGACCCACGCCGTTTGCATGACGGCAATCAGCGGCGCCAGACCGATGGTGAGCGGCACAAAGATGAAGTGGTAGACGGTAGTGATACCGAACTGCCACCGCGACACGTCGACGACGTTCATCTGTCATCTCCCTGACAACAGGCCTGCTACTACGACGCAGTGTAGTAGACGGTTACGATCAACGCTACGGCATTGTCGCGTCGATCACGATGCGGCCGGCGAGGCCGTAAGGGCCTTGTCGACCCTCTTGGATGCGCTGCGGATCCCGAACGACGACACGATCTCGAAGACGCCGATGACAACGAGCCAGATGCCGACGACAAGCGTCAGGATCGCGAGCGATTCGAAAGGCGATCCGATCATCACAATGCCCGCCAGCAGGCTGATGCCACCAAGGAATATCTGCCAGCCGCGACCGGGCAAGGTGGGATCGCTGATGGCCGAGATCGACGTTGCCACACCGCGAAAGATGAAGCCGACGCCAATCCAGATGGCTAGCAGCAGAATCGCGTAGCCTTCGCCGAAGTGTCGGAAGCACAGCACCGCCAACACCAGGGAGGCTGCGCCGCTGATGAACAACAGCACGCGCCCGCCGGCCGAGACGTGCAGGCTGAACGCGAAGACAACTTGTGCGATACCGGTGACCAGCAGGTAGATGCCGAAGAGGACAGCGGCTATGAGGATGGAGTCTCCGGGCAACACCAGCACCAGGACACCCAGGGCCAACGCCGAAATTCCGGATAGCAGCGTCGACTTCCACAGATGCGGCAACAACCTTGGGACAGTAGTGGTTTCCATTGCCGAATTTTCCCACAAACGGTGATCTTGGTGGCAGGTTTGCGTTACGCGTTATACGCCGCCTCTTGTGGCGCCTCGGCACGCACACCGCCGGAACCGGTGTCTGGTTTGCGGCCAACGAGATACCACGTGCGCATGACGCCTTTCCCTTTGACGGCGAGGACGCCCCGCTCCTCTAGCAGGAAATCGTTTTTCAGCCGCTGGTAGACGGCCTCGGGCACCTGAATTCGTCCCACCGAATCGGTGGATTCCATCCGGGACGCCACATTGACCGCGTCACCCCACACGTCATAGAAGAACCGGCGAGAGCCCACCACGCCCGCGACGACTGGGCCGGAGGCGAGCCCGATTCGCAGGGGCAGCACGTCACCGCGCGAATCCCTTAGTCCGCTCACGGCTTCGGCCATGTCGAGTGCAAGGTCGGCTATCGCCTCGACGTGATCAGTCCGCGGCTGGGGCACTCCACTGACCACCATGTAGGAGTCGCCACTGACCTTGATCTTTTCCAGCCCATGCTTGTCCACCAGCCCATCGAAGGTGCTGTACAACCGATCCAGGAATCTGATCAGCTTGTCCGGCGCGACGTCGCTGGCCCGTTCAGTGAAGCCGGCGATGTCGGCGAACAGGACTGAGGCATCGTCGTACTTGTCGGTAATGATGTTGCGCGCCGGGTCTTTTAGCCGCTCAGCGATGCTGGCCGGCAAGATGTTGGCCAGCAGGGCTTCGGAGCGGTCGTATTCGATTTCCATGGCTTCTTGGGCGCGACGCATCTCGCGTAGCGCGTACCAGACCGTCGCGACCGCGATCACGCAGGCTGAGATCGTGGTGATGACGAAGCCCAGCGACAATAGCCACGCCGGTTGAACACCGGTGTCGCGGGGGACGAGAAACTGCAACGTGATCACCATCGCTGCGGCGACGGCTGCCAGGGTTGCCGCCAGGATGATGCGTTCGCTGCCCAGCTGTAACACGACGAGGCACGCCGCGACCAGAAAATAGAGCTGCAAGCCCGAGCCCGTGCCGATCATCCAGCAGACGACGAAGATCGACGCGTAGGCCGTGCCGAGAAAGGTCAGTGGCGCAACCAGCTCGCCGAAGCGGTGAAGCAACGGGACGATCGCGTAGATTACGGCGCCGACGATATTGATCGCGCCGGCCCACCACACTTGGGGTGCGGCCACGAGTTGCATCACGCCGAAAAATGCGCTGACGGCCATCGCCATCGATGTGCTGACGTGCAGGATGCTCCGCCGCCGTGCGATGCGCTCGGCATTGTGCTGGTCGCGGACGTGCGGCTGCGCCCGCACTGCTGCAACGCAGTCCGGCCTTAGCTGCGAACCTGGTGCTTGTGGGGCAGCCCACCTCTTAGCCGCTACGGCAAAAGCCTAATCGGTGAGCGCGAGTTTGCGGAACGCGGCGTCACGTCTTGTCGGGCAGATCATCGTGAACGCGGGTGTGCCCAATGCGGCCACGTATTCGCGTACATCGGAGAAGCCCAGTGCGCAAACCGCTTTCCGCCACGGTGAACGAGCGCCAGATTATGCACAGCCTCTTAGTACGCGATAGACAAAATGTCCGGATATTCGGAAGAATCAAAGAGTTCTATCAGTTTTTTCCTATCCGATGTTAAGTCGGCGGCACCGTTTTAGCGGCTTCAGTGATTCGGCGGCGCTGAGAAAATCGCGCATCTGAATGGGGTGCGGTCGGCTACGGGAGGACCCTCGGGCACGGGAGACATCGCGATCGCCTACGGCGATGACGCCCAGGCTGTTGCCTATGGCGGATTCGGCGACTTCGCCAGCGCGGACGGCACCAGCAGCTATGCCAACGCCGGCGCCAGCTCCGGCATGGTCGGCAGCTCCGGCTACCTCGACTCTGCCTCCGCGATCGGCGCCAACAGTTATGCCAACGCCAGCGACGGCTACCTCGACTCCCGGAGCGCCGATGGCACCTTCAGCGTCGCCAAGGCCGAGGTTGGCGACGCGGATGTGGCGACCGCTTGTGACTCGATCGAGCAGTGGACATCCTGGGCGTGCGTAGCCGGTGGTTGCGCACGATGCGCCCGCGACTGGACGATGTCGGTCATGCCCGATCAGAAGTCGCCCCGATCGTTTGGTGACGATCGTCAGGTGCTGACATTGTTGCTGCAGTATCAGCGGGAGTCACTGGCCCGCAAGGTCTTTGGAGTTTCTGAGGTTGCCGCACGCCAGTCTCCGGTGCCCAGCGGCACCACGCTGCTGTGGCTTGTCGAACACCTGGCCTACGCCGAGCGGCTGTGGATCATGCGTCGGTTCGTCGGCGGTGAGAAGCCGGCGCCGGTAACAACACACCAAACCGTGGATTGCGCGCTGGCCGCCTACCGAGATACTTGGGCGGCTGTTGACGCGGTGATCGCCGCCGCCCCGTCCCTCGACGAACTGAGCGTGATCGCCGATGACCGCGGCCATGTCACGCTTCGCTGGATCATCACGCACCTGCTCGAGGAAACCGCCCGCCATGCCGGGCATGCCGACATACTGCGCGAGCTGATCGATGGCGTCACCGGCCGCTAGTCGGTCGATCTGGGCTGACCTCGTTTGGTGGACAACCTTCCCGCAGGACCAGCAGTTCGGGACGCGGCGGACGTGCTCACCACTCGTGTTGTGGTGGGCAAGATCATCGCTACGGGTTAAGCAGGGTGGGGATCAGCGCCGGTCAGGCAGCGTGTGGCGGAAACTGACGGCAAAAAGCCCCGCCCTTCGGCCCAGTTGGCTGGCAAATGATCAACGTTCGGGGTTGCGGAGCGTTCATCTCCTGCGGCTGGCATGACACCGTCGCACTGACGCACGGGGTTGGGTCGGCTTGGGCTTCCCCAAGCAGGTCGACACCACCGACAGCTCCAATGATTGCTATCTCAGCCGCGGCCGAAATCAGCACCCGCTGCGTGAATTTCCTCATCATCTCCTCCTAATCGAGGATGCTCCGAGCCTTCCGCCGGAGAACGTTTAGAAATTCGTGAATTCTGGCTTTTGGGGGCGCCTTTTCAGTATGTGCTGAGATCAATGTTTCCACAATGTTTCAACAGTGTTTCTTGGCCAGCTCACGCGCTTGGTTGGCGTGGTCGTCTGCCGCGTCGCAACTCCACCACGTTGGCCTCGGGCGACTCGTCATTGGCCGGCGCATCCTCGGCGCCCTCCGCTTCGTCGGTGGGTTCGTCGGTGGTGAAGGACACCACCCGGGGGGATCTGGGGTGGACACTTCCACCCAGGGGCCCCGGCCCACGCGGCGGGATGGTCGATTCATGCCGTCTGGGCTGCTTTAGAGCGCACTGTGTAGCGCAGCATCCGCGAATGTTCTCGCCGTGCAGCGGCTTCCCGGCCACGACACTGCCGCCATGACGCTGGACACGTATTCGCACTTGTTCTCGGACGACCTGACGAAAGTGGCGGAATCGCTGGACAAGGCAGCCCGGAAAGCGGGCGCAGCATGACGTACTGCGGTACGACTGCGGTATTTTTGGACCGTCAGAAGGTCGGCATAAAACCTGTCTGTGCTGGTAGACCTGGTGCCCTCGGTGAGATTCGAACTCACACTGTACGGGTTTTGAATCCGTTTCCTCTGCCAGTTGGGATACGAGGGCTTTTGCTCGGCCTCCTACCTTAGAGGCGGCCTCCCACCATAGAGGATTTGGCGTCGTGCCCTGTGTCGCCGCCCCCGAGGTCGCTCGTCGTAACCGCCCACGAGACAATGTCACCATGACAGGCCCTACGACCGACACCGGTGCCGCTGTGCCGCGCCGGGTCCTGATCGCGGAAGACGAAGCGCTCATCCGACTGGAC
>NZ_JBKQTQ010000310.1:0-4302 GCF_052143115.1 Mycobacterium sp. | reverse complement strand
GGCGATGTGCGGCCGGCCAAATCAGCCAATGTCCAGGCGACCACAAAGGTTCGCAGATAGCAGATTAGGCGAAAGCGTCCTCGCCTGTTTGGCAAGCCGCCACTGATTCAATCCCAGTACCGCGCACTACAGTTTGTGCAGGTCAGAGCCTATACTTAGACTGGCTGCGTAAACCGCCAAGACGAGACCAGGACAATGGCAGGCTGAAACGACCCTGGCTTCGGTTCTTAGAAGCGCCCCGGTACGCCAATCGAAACGCAATCCGGTCAAACGGGCAGCGCGAACGCTATGAGGAGGATGAGCACGATCACCGAGATACCGACCAGGTATACCTCGCGGCTGGGCGTGATTCGTTTTGGGAGTGGATGCTGGCTGAGCGTCTGCTGGCGTCGTCTACCGATCAGGTACGTGGTGAGCGCCAGGGCGGCAGCCAGGCCGGCCAGGACCAACCGGACCGGTCCGTTGGAGGTGTGAACATTCTTCACCATCAGAATTACGCCGTTGGCCAAGACCACGAACGAGGTGCGAGTCCAGGCCAGCGAGGTTCGTTCGGCCGGTAGCCCGGCCTCCGATGGGTTACCGGCCTCGAGGTTGGTCAACCGGTCACCGCCTTGAGGAAGACCAGACCCATGGTGAGAACACCGAGCACGGCTAGGCCCACTCCCACGTAGATAGGTACGCGTTGGCGGGGTAAGGGCAGGCCGCGGCGCATGGCGCGATCGACCTGCTGCCATCGACGCACCCCCGCGGCGGCGGTGAGGATTGCCAGCAGCGCGAGCAATGCCCCGAAGATATGCCGCATTCCGGGGATCACCAGCCCCGGAACGAGTTGGACGACCGCAACCGCCGCGGCCAGCAGGCCAAGCGCGGTGCGGACCCAAGCCAGGAAAGTCCGCTCGTTGGCGAGGGTGAACCGATAGTCCGGTTCGACCTGCGCAGCGCTGTCGCGGTCGGGCTCGCCGGGGCTGTTGTCGTTATCACTTGCCACAGAACACACCTCAGATACGACAGCCGTGCCGCCCCTCAGCACACCTTTCCATATCGGGTTCAACGACGCGTCCAGCGGCTGATGACCGCCCGCATGGCCCGGCGCCGACCAGTGACCACCGCCGCCACCCACCTGGCGAAGGTCCGCGCGCACCTGAGGTTTGCCCACCTCGAGGCCATCGGCGCCAGCATCCAATTCACGGGTGCCCGCCACGCCAGGGGCGACGCCCGCCAGCGTCCAGGCGACAGTAAGGGTGACAACATCGCAGATATAAACGGCAGGCGAGGATTGCGACTACTACAGGGATGACGACGACAGGAACTGGATGACGTCGCGCAGCAGTTCTGGGGACGTCGCCCTTTTGCCGATGAACGGGTGGGAAAGTTCCAAGACGAGGAACAGGTTGGCGGCTACCAGGACGCCCACGGTCGCGACGATCATGTGGTGCAGGGCGGGTTGCTCGACGCCGTAAACGATCGCGCAGCCGAGGAGCAGCCCGCTGGTCAGAAAGATGACCGCCCACAATGGCCAGGGTGGGCCGATGTCGGTGCGGGCCTGGAGTACGCGTTCTGTGCGGGCTTGACTGATCTTGTCGAGGTTGGTGAAAGAGGTGCCGAGGAACGTCTTTTGAGTATCGGTGCGTGGCTGGACTTCCTCGTATGCGGTGTAGAGGCGCTTTAGAGCGTTGTCGGCCTCAGGGAACGAATGGCCGCTCGCCGCTATGGGCCACTCGGCTACGGTTGCACGTTCGTACTCAAGCAAGCTCTGTCGGATGCGGTCGCTGTCGGCCCTGTCGAACACGGTCAGGTCCCTGGCCATCTGCACCGCGGCCGCGCCCTCGGTCCGCGCCATGACGCCGGCACTGTCGATCTGAGTCCACATCGCGGAAACGACGAAACCGGTGAAGAACGCGAACACGAACCCGACAACGCCGAAGGCGAACTTTATCGCATCGTTGTGCTCGCCCCCCTTGAGCCGGGGGAACCGATGCCGGAAGTACATCTCGGCTAGCACGGCTCCGCCTGCGACGAGGACGACGAGTCCGAGTAATACCAGCCACGACGGGATGTTGCTCAAGATCCAACGACTCAACAAGCCACACTCTCCTGCCGAGCATCCGGCCCGGCGCGATTACTGGCTCGCGGCGGGCGCCGCCGAGGTCACGATGTCGGGCAGTGTAGCTGCCTCGGCGTCGGCCCACGCGGACCCGCCGTGCGCGCAGTTCAACACCTGCCATCACTTGGTTAAACCGTTTTGGGGCCGGGCGTGCCGTCAACCGCGCGACTGCAGATCTCCAAGTTCCCGATTGTGGGCGCGGACGGTATCGAACCGCCGACCGCTGGTGTGTAAAGGCGTTTCGAGAGGCTGGTAGATACCACCACCGGGTATCTGAACTGTGGAAAGCCATCACTGTAGTTCACGGGAATTATCTGTAACTGTGGGCAAATTGTGGGCACGGCGTGGGCAGAGCAGCGGTTACACATACCCCAATCCGAACGACTGGAAGGTGACACGATGAGTGGCATGAGCAGTGACGACTATGTGGGCCTGCCCGAAGATGAGGCCACCGTGCAGGCATACAACAACGGGTTCGACGTAGTGCGAATTACCAGCCGCGACGGAAAATACTTCCCCGTGACGCGGGATTACCGCGAAGACCGGATCAACTTCAACATCGAGGAAACCCTGGTCGTTCAAGCCAGCGTCGGTTGACAGAAGGCCGGATTATCCCGCCCCGGAAGAAAACCTCCTAGTCCTGGCAGAGCAACCCACACCACCTGCCGGGCGCTCTGGTGGGGAACCGGGACAGGCGGGCGAAATGCCCGTAACCCCAGCCCGCCCCGGCCCCTATCCCGCGCTGCCGAGCGTGGAACGAAGAAGGAAACACGCTCGGGCGCAGGAAGTTTGGTTTGTGGGCCACCGGGGCGGCCGCGGCGATGGTGAACGGGCACCACCACGACCGCCCCAGGGCCACTGCCCGCGCGCCGGGCGAAGTGAGGGACGCCGGCGCACGGGAGGTTTCGGTTACGACGGGTAGATCGTCGCGCTCCTTCGTCTGCACCCGCGCCGCGCCGGCGAAAAGCACCGCCACATCGACAGTGCCCACCCGCTCGGCCACAGTCCTGACCGCGCCGATCGATGCGTTATCTCCGCTGAGATACACCGTTGGCACGCCCGGACCCGACAGCACAAAGCCCGTCACCTCGCAGTTGATGTGACCAGTGGCGTCGCGTTGACCATCAGCCGGCCCGTGTACTGCCGGAACTGCTTGCACCGTAAGGGCTTTGACATCGCCCTCGCCTGGAAGCTCGAAAGACTCAAATGGCTTGAGCCCCAGAGCGGGCGGCCCGAGCCGGCGCGCGGCACCCGGATGAGTCAGGACAAGCGGAGCGGCAAGTGCCACCTGCCGTCCTTCCTGGTCGAAGTTGTCCGGATGCTCGTCATGACTGACCAAGACGACATCGATTTTTCCCAGCGCGGCGGCAGCCAGTGCCGGTCCGGCAGTCTTGGTCAAATAGTCGTGAGGGCCTGGTTGATCGAAGGTCGGGTCCATCACGATCCTTCGGCCACCGATGTCGACAACCGTTGTCGGGCAGCCCAGAATGCTGAACCCTACCTCGCGGCGAAGCGCGTCTACTTGGTTGCTCATGAGCATTGGACTGTAGCGTCAGATTGAGAGTGAGGAGTCAACCACAGTGGAGATGTGGGAACTGGTCGCCCGCGAGCACATCCGCGACACTCTGGCGCGGTACAACTGGGCGGGTGACGCCGGCCGTCTCGACGAACTTGCCGAAACATTCTGCGCAGACGGAGTACTCGAGATACGCGGCGCCGAGCGACTGCGCGGCCGCTCCGAGATCGTCGCGTTCCTTGGCTGCGTTACGGGGAACATCGCGGCAATCGTCCGGCTGATCCGGAACGGCGGCGGGGCGCGTCAGAGTTTCGAGATACCATCCGTGTCGGCGTAATTATCGGCCTATGATTCGCCACGCCTTGCTACATCACACATAGGACGCCCTGATGAGTTACCCCGCACCCGCACCGCAGCCTGGCTGGTATCCCGACCCGTCCGGCGGGCCAGGACAGCGTTATTTCGACGGGCAACAGTGGACGCTGCATGCGCCCCCACCGCCGCCGCCGCCGTCGATCGTCATCAACAACACCGTCGGCGCCCCCGCGCCTGTGCTCGTCACCACCGGCCCTAATCATGGCCTGCATTTAGTCCTCACCCTGCTCACATGCGGCATGTGGCTACCGATCTGGCTGCTCGTCGCAATCGTCGGCAATCGTCAGGTGCACGTGGCCGGGCAACC
>NZ_JBKQTQ010000309.1:0-5770 GCF_052143115.1 Mycobacterium sp. | reverse complement strand
GTCCCAAGTCAGGAGATGATGAAAATTCTTCCTTACGCGAGCACCCGAGGTTGCTGAGGTCAGGCTGATCCTGGGGCTGAGGCTTGGCCCTAATTCGGCTCCCGTCCTGTCTCGAATAAGACCACATCTGTGACTCGCGGAAGTCCGTCTCGTAACTCGCGCATCCGGTGACCGCGCCGATTCCGGCGATGTGCAAGGTGGCAGCGTATCTGTTGTGACATTCTGCAGGGGTGTCCGGTGATCCGGCGGCCGCTGCTCCTTCGGGGGTGGTGACGTTTTTGTTCACCGATGTTGAGGGTTCGACCCGTCGGTGGGAGGCCGACGCGGATGCGATGCGGGTGGCGCTGGCCGCCCACGACCAGGTGGTCTGACCCCGGTTGGTTGAGCCGGGGCGTATGAGAGTCTTGCGGCCCACGTTGTGGGCAGGAAGGCTCGACAGGCTCGACAGGATTATGGCGACGAGGAAGCGGCACACCCCGGAGCAGGTTGTGCGCAAGTTGATGACGGCCGATCGGCTGCTGGCCGAGGGCAAGGACACCGCGGCGGTGTGCCGCGAGCTGGGGGTCTCGGAAGCGACATATCACCGGTGGCGTAACCAGTTCGGCGGGCTGAAGGCCGAGGACGCCAAACGGCTCAAAGACCTCGAACGCGAGAACAGCACGCTCAAAAGGCTTCTTGCGGATGCCGAACTGGAGAAGGCTGCGCTCAAGGAGATCGCACGGGGAAACTTCTAAGCCCGGAACGCCGGCGAACGGCCGTTCGTCATCTCCAGCGGGTGCTGGGGGTCAGTGAACGGTTCGCTTGTCGCGTCACCGGGCAGCACCGCGCTACGCAGCGACACGAACCTGTGTCGGACACGGCTCAGGATCCCGATGCGGCGTTGCGGGCGTGGCTGCGCGTCTACGCCCGCGATCATCCGCGGCGTGGGTTCAGACCGGCTTACC
Source organism: Mycobacterium sp. (assembly GCF_052143115.1). Classification (GTDB taxonomy): domain Bacteria; phylum Actinomycetota; class Actinomycetes; order Mycobacteriales; family Mycobacteriaceae; genus Mycobacterium. The sequence goes on along the minus strand of NZ_JBKQTQ010000309.1, from coordinate 4,826 downwards.
ACGACGCCCGCGGCGAGGGTTGGAACGTGAACCACAAGAAGATTCAACGGCTTTGGCGCGAGGAGGGTCTGCGGGTGCCTCAGCGGCGGCGGCGCAAACGCCACGGGGCGTCCACCGCGGCCGACGCGGTGACCGCTGATGCGCCCGACCGGGTATGGGCGGTCGATTTCCAGTTCGATGTCACGACCGACGGGCGGCCGATCAAGATCGTATCCATTGTCGATGAACACACCCGTGAATGCCTGGGCGGGTTGGTCGAGCGGTCGATCACCGGAGAGGACCTCATCGCCGAACTCCACCATGTGGCAGTCGAGCGCGGCAGTCGACCCATCGTGATCCGATGCGACAACGGGCCCGAATTGGCCTGCGCAGCAATGGCCCAATGGGCACACGGCCATGTCGGCCTGCACTTCATCCCGCCCGGCGAGCCCTGGCGCAACGGCTACGTCGAGTCCTTCAACTTCAGGGTCCGCGACGAATGCCTCAACATCAACAGCTTCTGGTCACTGACCCAAGCGCGCGTGGTCATCAGCGACTGGAAACACGACTACAACCACCACCGGCGCCACTCCAGCCTGGGCTACCTACCCCCGGCCCGCTACGCTGCCACCTGCACCCACCGATGAACGACTCTCGTCCGCTCGCGGACCAGGTCTCGGGGTCCGGCCAATGCAGTAAATTTTCCTGCTTTCACGCAGTTCATGTAGATGTGATGCAGCAACATCACTGCATCCGTTCGTTGCGCGACGTGCTATAGGCCTTGCGTGCGTAGCCAGTTGTCGACTCGTTGAGCGACTTCAGTCCAACCGGGTTCGAGCATCATGTCGTGGCCCATGTCGGGGAAGATCTCGGCTCGGGTGCGGTAGGCGCGCGCGGTGGCTCGCGCTTCGTGTGGGGTGACGCAGCTGTCGCATTGGGCGCCGAGCACCAGCACCGGCGTGCGCACTTGGCTGGGTTTGGGCAGGTTGAGAACTAGCATGTCGAGCGCGAACTTTCCCATTGGCTCCTTGCGGAGGCGTTGCGCGTAACGGGCGACCCATGATTCGGGGGTGGCCGGGCTGAAGAATGTCGAGCGGACGCGCTGAAGGTCGTCAACGTCATTGGTCATGTGCCTGGGGTATCGGGTCATAGTGCCCAGCAATGCTCTCGCATTGCGCAGTACTGCACCGGCGGCGCCCTGCGGTGGTGCGGATGCGATGAGCACCGCCGCAGGCGCAGCGTAGGACTCCAGATACTTCTGTACCACGAAGCCACCCAGTGAATGGCCGATGACCACTGGGGGGAGTGGCAGCTGATCGGCCACTGAGCGCACATCCTGAACGTAGTCGGTAATCGACCAGGCCCAAGACGGTTTCGAGGCTGCGCTGCCGCCGTGTCCGCGAAGGCTCACGGCGACGGCGCGGTAACCCCGGTCGGCAAAGTAGTCCAGGAAATGTTCGTCCCAGCACCAGGCCGCGTGCTCCGCCCCGTGGACGAAAAGCATTGGCACCGGTTGAGATTCACTGGATGATCCCTTGTCGATGACCTCAAGCATCAAATGCCCGGCCCGCACCATATGGTCAGGCTTTCCCGCAATCCGGTGAGATCGTGGTCGCCGCTGCTCACCCAGCTCACGTACCCGTCGGGTCGGATCAGCACCGCCGCCGGCGTCGAGATCGCGCCCACACCGGGAACATTCCACGTTTCTGTTGCGCTCTGTGCCTTGATGATGTCGACTCGCCCGGTCCACTCGGGCACGGCATTCGCCAGCTGTGCCGAGTCCGAGAGGTCAAGCAGGACAGTGTGTGCCGTGTTGAGTAGTTCGTAGATCCGGGTGGCCCCGGTGTCGGAGGTGATCTCGGCGTCGGGCACCCGTCGGCCCAGCAGTGGGTGTTCACCGGGCATTGCATACCGGACACCGAGCCCGGACTGGACGGTGGCCAGGTAGTCGTTGGACTCGTCGAATCCGACTAGATGTTTGACCATGTCGAAGAGATCGTCGGCGCGTTGTCCGGATTCGACAATGACTGACTGTGCACGAATGACTTTCAGCGTCTCGGCGTCGGCGGCATGCCGTTCGGAGTGATAGGTGTCGAGCAGGCTGTCCGGGGCGTCATCGCGCAGCACCGCCGCGAGTTTCCAGCCGAGGTTGAACGCGTCCTGCATGCCCATGTTCATGCCTTGGCCGCCCGCGGGCAGGTGGATGTGGGCGGCATCGCCCGCCAGGAATACCCGCCCGACTCTGTAGCGATCGGCCTGGCGAATGGCATCATTGAAACGCGAAACCCAAGTGGGATCGTGCATTCCAAAATCGGTGCCCGCAACCCGCAATGTCGATGCCCTCAGCTCTTCCAGCGTGACCGGCCCAGTGGCCTCGTCCGCGGGTTTCGGCTCGCTGGTACAGATCCGGTACCAGCCCGGCCGGAACTGGACTGCCGTGATCGAACCAAGCTCGCGCCTTTGGAGGAACATCGGCCACTGCGGTGGGTCGTCGAGTTCGACGTCGCCGATCAGGCACATCATCGTGGCGTCGGTCCCTGGGAATCCCACACCCATGAGCTTGCGGACGACGCTGCGTCCGCCGTCGCAGCCGATGAGGTAACTGCCGGTTACGGTTTCGGCTCCGTTGGGTCCCTCTACGGTGACCTCAATGCCGTCGCCGGTATCGCGCACTGCCGTCACTTCGCTGGACCAGCGCACCGGCACCCCGAGTTCTTCGGTCATCTTTTCGAGGATCTGTTCGGTCTCTGCCTGGAAGATGTTGAAGGTGTGGGGGAAGCGGCTGGGAAGTACCGAGTAGTCCAGCAGGATGCCGGCGAAATTGCCGAGATTGTTCTGCGGACCCACGGCCAGGAATCGCTCGGCGACACCCCGTTGGTCAAGCATCTCGATGGTCCGCGGCTGCATTCCGGCCGCGCGTGACCCGTCGACGCCGCGATGGGGCCGCCGTTCCAACAACACCACCTCGGCGCCGCCGCGCCTCAACTCGGTGGCCAGCGTCAAACCCGTTGGGCCAGCGCCCGCAATGATCACTGGGCCGCTCGCGCGATCTGTCACCGACATGTCGTCCTCCTGAAGTAATCCATGATTCTCTAACACTGTTAGATAATAACCTAACAGTGTTAGAGTGTCCAGGTGGCTGCGAAACTCAACCGGGAAGTGATCGCGCGAGCTGGGCTGCGCCTGCTGGACGGTTCGGGTATTGACGGCGTCACCCTGCGGGCTCTTGCTTCCGAACTAGGGGTTCAGGCGCCCACCCTGTATTGGCACGTCAAGTCAAAGCGGGACATCTTCAAGGCCATGGCGGTAGCAATCAGCCAGGACGCCGCCGCTGCCACCGCCGCCATGAACCCCGAGGCTCCCTGGCGGGAGCGCTTGAAAGGTTGGGCGTACGCGATGCGTTCGAGCATCCTCAGCCACCGCGACGGTGGTCGCGTCTTTGCCGGAACGTTTGCCGCCGATCCGGCGACTTTCGCGGTGACCGAGGCAGCGCTTTCCGCGTGGCGGGACGCAGGCCTGTCCCTCGAGGAATCGGCACAACGCATGTTTCTACTGCGTCACTTCATCGTTGGGTTCTGCATCGAAGAGCAGGCATTGGCCGAATCGGGCGAGGAAGACGATCATGCGAGACTCGCGGAGCTACCGGATGCACCTGACGCCAAAAGCTTTCCGCTCACTGCGCAAGCACTGCGAATCGTTTCCGGCTCTGGCCCCGACGACCGGTTCGAACTCGGCCTACAACTCATGCTCCAGCTCACGCCCGAATGAGCTCGCCAACCTCCAGCGCACACTACTTTGGGTTGAGAGCTTTGCAGAATCCCAGGTCCGCGCTAGGCGTCAGGAGGCCGACGCGCGTCAGGTCTCGGGCCAACTGTCACAGCGTAAGTCCTTGTACAAGACGACACCAACGGTCCGACGTCAGTGGCTGGTCGCCTGAAATATACTGTGCGAGTAGACGTTCTTCGCGTTCGACGTATAAGCCGCCGCAGCGGAGCGGCATTGTCCCAACGTGCTCAATCAGTCGACGGGATACCGGACCCCGGTCAGCTCCTCGGAGACGATCCATAGTCGATGTTGCACCGAGACGTCGTGGGAGCGGCGGCTGGACTCGACAACCTTTGGGTAGCCACGCATTCCCGCGAAGCCGTCCGGGCCGAAGTACTGCCCACCGAGCACGCCCGGGTCGGTGGCTGCACGCAGTGCAGGCAGCGCCCCCATGGCGGCGTCCTGCAAGAGGGGGCTCGAGAGCGTCATAACCGCGCGTATCCGAGAACAGCACGCTCAAAAGGCTTCTTGCGGATGCCGAACTGGAGAAGGCTGCGCTCAAGGAGATCGCACGGGAAACTTCTAAGCCCGGAACGCCGGCGAGCGGCCGTTCGTCATCTCCAGCGGGGTGATGGGCGTTCACTGACCCAAGCGCGCGTGGTCATCAGCGACTGGAAGCACGACTACAACCACCACCGGCGCCACTCCAGCCTGGGCTACCTACCCCCGGCCCGCTACGCTGCCACCTGCACCCACCGATGAACGACTCTCGTCCGCCCCGGACCAGTTCTCGGGGTCCGGCCACAGGTGCTGCGCGGGGTGATCGAGGCGCACGGGGGCTGGTTGTTCAAGCACGCCGGTGACGGGGTGTGCGGCGGCGGGCACTCTGCGGGTCGAGTCCGGCGCGCTGGTGGTGCTCCAGGCCTCGGCCGAGTAGGGCGTTAGCCGTTAGGCACCCTGCCCTGCGCGCCTGCCCCAGCAGGCGTGCAACAGTTCCCTCAGCACCCAGGTCGATGGGTCCGCAAAAGTGGCCACGATCCGCTCGTGCTCACGCCGCTGGACCTCGCTCGCCGCGCCCCCGC
>NZ_JBKQTQ010000308.1:0-15481 GCF_052143115.1 Mycobacterium sp. | reverse complement strand
CACCCTTGACCTTTTCCAGCGCCTGATAGATCGGAACCGTGCCGACCGGCACCGGGGAGTTGCGCAGACTCCACTCGCGGGTCTCGTGAATGTTCTTGCCGGTGGACAGGTCCATGATGGTGTCGGCGCCCCACCGGGTGGCCCAAACCATCTTGTCGACCTATTCGGCGATCGAGCTGGTCACCGCCGAGTTGCCGATGTTCGCGTTCACCTTGACCGCGAACGCCTTGCCGATGATCATCGGCTCGCTCTCGGGCTGGTTGTGGTTGGCCGGGATCACCGCGCGGCCGCGGGCGACCTCGTCGCGCACGAGTTCGGCGGGCACGCCCTCGCGGGCGGCGATGAAGGCCATCTCGGCGGTGATCTCACCGGCGCGGGCCCGCTGCAGCTGGGTGCCGCGATCTCGCACCACGCCCGGCCTGCCCGGCAACCCGGCCGTCACATCGATCACCGCATCGGCGTCGGTGTAGGGGCCAGAGGTGTCGTAAAGATCGAAGTGCTGTCCGTTGGACAGATTCACCCGCCGAAACGGCACCTTGGCGGCAGGGCCGCCATCAGGAGAGATATCGAGATTTCGGTAGGCCTTGCTGCTGCCGGCGATGGGGCCGGTAGTCACGGACGGCTCGACGGCTATCACATCAGTCACTTCTCATCTCCCTACGTCGGCATTACCCGGTCAGGTTCGTACGGTCGACGGCCCCGAGCCGTCCTCTCAGCGCACTGGGCATGCGCTCCCGCGTTGTTGTGGAGTCCACGCTAGCGCAGCCGGACGGTGATGTGGAGAGGCGAGCTGCGCGCGACGTCCTGGCTAACCGGTGGGCAAGGTGTTTAAACGATGGAATGATTCTTAACGTGCACGAGGCCGCCGAGACGAGCGCCGACACCGGTGAACCATCTGTCCGGCGGCTGGCATACGGCGACGGCGACCTGGCATACGGCGACCGCGACAACGTCAGCGTCGGTGCTTTCCGGTTCTGGTTTGTCGGCCAGCGCTGGGAATGGTCCGATGAGGTAGCGCTCATGCACGGCTATGAGCCCGGTTCGGTGGTACCGACGACCGAACTGCTGCTGTCGCACAAACGTCCAGAAGACCGGAAACACGTTCAGGACCTGCTCGACCGGGCGCTCCATACCAAGAGCTCGTTCTCCAGCCGTCACCGCTTTATTGACGTGGGCGGCAATGTGCACGATGCGATCGTGGTGGCCGATCGGATGGCCGACGAGACGGGCGCAGTGGTGGGAACCGCCGGTCACTACATCGACTTGACCACCACCTTCGTCGAGACCCGGCAGGTGGCCCTCGACGAGGCATTGCCTGACCTGTTCGAGGCCCGCGCGCTGATCGAGCAGGTCAAAGGCGTCCTGATGGCCGTCTACCGGGTCAGCGCGGATCAAGCCTTCGGCGTGCTGCGGTGGCGATCGCAGGAGACCAACACCAAACTGCGCGCGCTGGCCAACCAGCTCATCGCCGAAATCGCCACGCTGCCAGCGCCGTCGGCGGAGGTGCAAAGCGCCTTCGACCATCTTTTGTTGACGGTGCAAGAGCGTATTGAGGGCGAACCCAACACATAACCGGGTCGCCGGTTAGGCTCGACAATGCCGCAGACGGCAAGCGGCACGACGGGTGAACGCGATGGATTTGTTGGTGGTCGACTACGAGGTACGACCGGAAGCTGTGGTCCTGCAGGCCAAGGGCGAGGTGGATTCCAGCACCGCTGGCGACCTCACCTCACAGCTGGATGCGGCGCTGCAGCAGGCCGGGACCCAAGCCTCTCGACTGCTCATTATCGATTTGCAGGCCGTGACCTACTTCGGCAGCGCCGGACTGAACGCGGTCCTCGATTGTCACAGGCAAGGGCTGCAGGCTGGGACGTCCGTGCGGCTGGTTGCCGACAATGGACTGGTAGTTCGCCCGATCGAGGTGACGAACCTGGACAGCGTCCTCGAGCTCTACCCCACGCTGCCCGATGCGCTGCAAGGCCGTGATACCGAGCAGGGGCAGTGATCGGGTCTCACCCCCGCGTCTGGGCCAGCGAGCCGCAGGATCTACCACCCGACCTTGCCGAGGCGGTCGCACTCGGCGGTGAGATGGGTCGTCTGTTCGCGGAATTCGATTGGGCTGCACATCCATTGGGATCGCCGCAGGAGTGGTCAGCGGAGGTACGGTCGGCGGTCGCGGTGGTGTTGACCTCGCGGTTTCCGATCGTGTTGTGGTTGGGCGCTGAAGACCTGTTCCTGGTGTACAACGACGCCTACATCCAGATCCTGGGTGACAAACACCCGGCCGCGCTGGGCCGACGCGGCCGATTCGTGTGGTGGGACATCTGGGAGCCGATCAGTCCGATGCTGGCCAGCGTGATCGCGACCGGGGAGGCTACCTGGTCGCACGATTTGATGCTGCCGATGGTGACCGCCGGTCGACGCCAGGAACGCTACTTCACCTTCACCTACAGCCCACTGGTCGGACACACCGGCGAGATTTACGGGATCTTCTGCCCCTCCTGGGAGACCACCGAGCGGGTGATCAGCGAGCGGCGCCTGCATCTCCTCAACGCAGTGGCCTCGGCGACGATGGAAACCCGCACCGTCGACGACGCGGTGAGCGCTGCTATTTCGGTGTGTGCCGACCAGCCCGCCGACGTACCGCTCGTCGCGGCATACGTCAGTGATGGGGACGCGGCCGATACCGCCCTGCGCGGAGCAACGCCGTCGGTGCTGGCGCTGCTGCCGCCCACCCTGGAAAAGCTCACCCACTGGGAGCCGATGGCGCGGTCACGGGCGGAGGTGCAGATCATCGACGACGTAGCGTCGGTGATTCGCGGTGTGCATGAAGTGTTGGACGGCGATTGTCCGGACCAGGCCCTGGTGCTACCGCTGGGCGAGGACGCCATCGCGGGGGCGCTGGTGGTGGGAACAAACCCGCGCTGTCCGCTGGATGAGCAATATCTCGGGTTTTGTCAGCTGCTCGCCGACCAGCTGTCCTCGGCGCTGGCTTCGGTGGTCTCCCATGAGCGGCAGCGGCAACGCGCCGATGCGCTGGCCGAACTGGACCACGCCAAGACGGCGTTTTTGACCAACGTCAGCCACGAATTCCGCACGCCGCTAACCCTGCTTCTAGGACCCCTCGAGGACGCGCTCTCCGATGTCGGTTCGGACACGGTTCTCGCGGCGCGGCTGCGGATGGCCCGGCGTAACGCGGGACGGCTGCTGCGCCTGGTCGACTCGCTGCTGCAGTTCTCCCGTATCGAAGCAGGCCGCGCCACCACGAGATTGGTGTGCACCGATGTCGGGGCGTTGACGTCGCAGATCGCGTCGTCGTTCGCCGAACTGTGCGAGCGGGCCGGGCTTGAACTTGTCCTCGACTGCCGCCCGGCACTGGCCGACCTCGACCCGGACATGTGGGAAACCATCATGCTCAACCTGCTGTCCAACGCGGTCAAGTACACGCTGAGCGGCTCGATCACCGTCACGGTCCACAGCGGCGGCAACCAGTGCCTGGTCAGCGTCCGCGACACTGGTGTCGGGATCAGCGAGGCGGACCTGAAGCGGCTCGGCGAACGCTTCTTTCGGGCCGACACCGCGCGGGGCCGCAGTGTGGAAGGCTCCGGAATCGGGCTGTCACTGGTGCGTGGGCTGGTGGAACTCCAACAAGGCAGCATGCAGATCGCCAGCGAACTCGACCGCGGCACGACCGTCGCCGTTACGCTGCCCAAGTCGCTCGCCGCCACACCGATCTACCATCGACCGGCCGATCTGCTGGACAGCCCTTACGTCGTCGAGGCGGACCAATGGGTGGCATCGCTGCCCGACGAGTCTGCGCCCGCCGACGACAATCGCGAACTGGTGTTGATCGCCGACGACAACGCCGACATGCGGGCTCACATACACCAGGTGCTGTCGCCGCACTGGAGGACGGTCCTGGTCGCCGACGGCGAAGCGGCCCTGCGGACCGCCTGCGAGCTTCGCCCAGACGCCATCGTGACCGATGTGATGATGCCCAAGCTCGACGGCTTCGACTTCGTCTCGGCCGTTCGTCGCGATCCCGAACTGGCCGCCACTCCGATCCTCATGCTCTCCGCCCGCGCCGGAGACGAGGCCGTCAGCGAAGGCTACGCCGGCGGCGCGGACGACTACCTGCCCAAACCATTTCGCTCGCAGGAGCTGATCGAGAGGGTCGCGGCGCGGTTGTCCGCCGCCAACCGCGAACGTGCCGGTCGGCTACAGCGCGAAGCCGAGCTTCGGCATACCTCCGCCGCCGCCCAACTAGATGCCGCGTTGCAGGCCGCCGAGTCCGTCGGGGGAATCGCCGAAGCGCTGCTGGCCTCTCCGCTCGGCGCGGGCGGTGCGACAGTCGTCGTGATCGGTCTCCTCGACGCCGAGGAGAACAACGTCCGGTTCGAGTACGCCGGACCGGTGCCCGTGGAATACCGCGACCGCTACCACGTGGCCACCCTGGACACGCCGCTGGTGCCGATTGACGTCATCAAGACCGGCCAGACGATGGTCATCACCGATACCTTCGCGCTCGCCCCGCGTTATGGGCACGTAGTGCAGGAGACCGCGCACAGCGTCCGGTCGTGCGTCAGCCAGCCGTTGCGCGGTCATGACGGAAGCGTGATCGGTTCCATCGGGCTGCTGTGGCCGATACCGCGCGATTTCGACTCCGCTGAGCTCGAGATGTTCGCCCGGACTGCGGAGGTCACTCAGGCGGCCGTGGGCCGGGTCCGCAGTGCACAGCGCGAACATCGGATTGCCGTTGACTTCCAGGAGCATCTGCTCGATCTCGACCGCGGGTCAACGGCCGCGGTCGTGGCGGCCGTGTATCAGCCCGGCGGCGAGGCGATGCGCGTCGGCGGGGACTGGTATCTGGTGGCGCCGCTACAGCAACCGGGCCAGATCGCGATATCCGTCGGCGACGTGGTCGGACACGGTCTGCCCGCGGCGATCGTGATGAGCAGACTCCGCGCCGCGGTGGCGGCTACCGCTCTCACCGGCGCCGATCCGGGTGCGGTGCTCAGCTCCCTGGACAGGTATGCGGCGGCGGTCCCCGGTGCGCGCTGCGCAACGGTCAGTTATGCCGTGATTGACACTGGGCAACCGGGAACTGCCGACGGCACCTCCCGCGTCAGCTATTCCTGCGCGGGTCATCCCTATCCATTGCTGGTAGCGCCGGATCAACGGCCCGTTTTTCTGCAGGCCGGGCGGCGTCCCCCGGTTGCGGCGTGGGAACACCGTCTCAAGTCGAACACGGCAGAATACGAGTTGCCGGCGGGCAGCCTGCTGCTGCTGTACACCGACGGATTGATCGAGCGGCCGGGCGAGACGCTCGATCAAGGATTCGAGCGGCTACAGGCCGCGGCCGCATATCGGGCGGAACTGTCGGTCGGGGAGTTCTGTGATGAGTTGCTGGACCGGATGGCTCCGCCCGGTGGTTATACCGACGACGTCGTCCTGTTGGCCTTGCGTCCCAACCACGCTACGGCGCGCAGTTTTGCCACCGTGCTGCCCGCCACACCGATGACCATCCCGCAGGCTCGGCACCGGCTGCGCCACTGGCTGACCGGTATCGCCGTAGATCCGCGCCGGGCAGCCGACATCCTGTTGGCCACCGGCGAGGCGGTGAGTAATGCGATCGAACATGGCAGCGGCGGCGATCCGCTCAGGACCGTCTCCGTCGAGGCTTTTGTGCGCGGTCACACCGTCACCGCGACGGTCAGCGATACCGGGCGGTGGTCCGGTGATTCGTCGGCCAGCCAACGTAGCCTGCGCGGCGGGCGGGGGCTCACCATGATCAACGGACTCGCGGACCACGTGAAGACCATACGCACCGCGCACGGCACTCGAATTACCCTGAGTTTCCACCACGCGGTTGTCCCGGAGGCCAGTTTGGTGGAGGGCGTAATACGATGACCCGCGCGGTTTTTCAGCTGCAGAACCCCGACAACGGCGCCGCGGCGACCACCACCGCCGAGGTGACAGTTACCGGCGAGATCGACGTGACCAACGTCGACGAGTTCACGCGGTCGGTGCTGGACGTGCCGGGCCCGCGGCCCATCATCCTTGAACTGAGCGGGGTGAAATACCTGGACAGCGCGGGATTCGCCGCGCTTGATCGGCTGCTCGAACAGAACGCTATCGTCCTCGTTCTGTCGCCGGATAGCTTCATGTATCGAGTGGCCGAACTCATGTGCTTGCCGATTCACCATGACAGCGAGAGCGCGCGCCGCGCGCTACGGGAAAAAGAAGCAGGAGGGCTGGAGCCAGATCTCTGGCCCTAAACCTCTTCGATGGCCTCGCCGAGCTCTTCGAGGATGCGGTTGTGGTGGTTACTGGCCAGCAGGTGGCCCGCTGCAATGACGACCGCGACCGGCCAGTCGATGAGCTCGAATGCGGCCAAGGCGGCCAAAGCGCTGTAGTAGGCGAGCGCCTCGGGTCGGGGAATCTCTACCTTTCCGACCAGCGGCAAGTTCACGAAGAACGTCTCGCCCTCGCGGATCTGCGCGACGGCCTCGGCCTGGGACGTTGCGCGGCGGGGCTTCTTTTCGACCATCATTTGCCTTTCAGTAACTTAAGGTTTGCCGTCCAGCAGAGTGCCCCGGTCACCGTCGGGAGTATGACGTCGACGACGGAGAATCTCGCCGACCCACTAGCCTCAGGGGCCGCTGTTTTTCTGGCGATCCCGCTGATCGAGTTGTACGCGGTTCTGTGGCGGCTTGGCCTTGTTCAGGTTGGGACTCGTCAGGCGCCCGATCGGGGCCGGCTTCGAGCTCCAGTGGAAGCTTACTGTCGAGCACGCGGGTCGCGACGCCCACCGCGGCGGTCGCAACCCCGGCTGAGCCCAGCGCCTGCGCCCACCCGATCGGGCCGAGCGGCGTACAGCCCAAAAGCTGGCTGACGCCGGGGATGCTGATCAGCGTCCCCATCACGGCCAGCGATCCGCCGGCGGTCAAGACCACCAACGGCGCACGCGACTCCAGCAGCGTCTGACCCAGCTGGGTGCTCACCAACGCGACCAAGGCCACCGTCGACGCGCGTCGTGGCCGTCCGGTCACGCCGGCCATCATCCAAGCCGCAGTCGCCGCCGCCGCGGTGGTCGTCCCGCGGATGGCGACGGCTCGCCATAGCGCCCGTTGATCGGGGCCGCCGCGGCCGGTCTGCACCGGGCCGCTCGGCGGGCTCACGGCAAGAGCGGCGGCGGGGAACGCATCGGTCATCATGTTCACCAGCAGCAGCTGTCGGGTGTTGAGTGGCGACGTTCCGCTGATCGCGCTGCCGATGATCGCGAAAGCCACCTCGCCGGCGTTGCCGCCCAACAGCACCGATACCGCGGCGTGCACCCGCTGCCAGAGCTGGCGGCCCTCGTCGACGGCTGCGACGAGCGCTTCGATTCGGGCGTCGACCAGCACCACATCGGCCGCGATGCTGGCCGGATCGCTGCCGCGCGCCACGACGGCGATACCGACGGTGGCGGCTCGGATCGCGGCGGCGTCGTTGGACCCGTCGCCGACCATCGCGCATACTTTGCCGCTGCGTTCGAGCGTCTGGACGACCTGGACTTTGTTCTCCGGTGACATCCGGGCGAAGATCACCCGCTCGGTGACGACGCGTTCCTGGTCTTTGCGCGACAAGGCGTCCCACTCCGCACCAGTGATGACCTGCTCGGCACTCACCGGCATGCCCATTTCCCGCGCGATAGCGGTGGCGGTGATCGGGTGATCGCCGGTGATCAACCGGATGCCGACCTCGCGTTCGGACAGGGCCTTGAGCAGTGCGGGTGCTTCGGCTCGCGGCGTGTCGGACAGCCCGAGGAATCCTGCCAGTGACAACTCGTCGTCGGCCAGGTCGGCGATGGAGTCTTCGTCGTCGGCTACCAGCTTGGCCTGTTGCGGGCTGAGCCGGCGCCGCGCGACGGCAATCACCCGCAGCCCTTCGGCCGCCAGCTGACGCACCGTCTGATCGATGTCCGGACCGACGTCCCGGCAAGCGGCGAGGACCACTTCGGGTGCGCCTTTGATGGTCAGCTCGTCGTCGGACACCGATGCCGAGAACGACCTGCCGGACCGGAACGGCAGATGAGCGTCGGCTTCCGCGTCGGGATGGAAGCCGTTGGAGGCATCGACCGCCAGCGCCGCCTCGATGATGGCCAGGTCGGTGGCGTGCACCTGCGCACCGCCGTTTGCCGCCGGCGCTGCGTGCGCAGCGAAGCGCAATACATCGTCGCGGGAGTAGCCGGCCACCGGATGCACCTGCGCCACCCGCAGGCGGTTTTCGGATAGCGTGCCGGTCTTGTCGAAGCAGACGACGTCGACGCGGCCGAGCGCCTCGACCGAACGGGGGATACGCACCAGCGCGCCGTATTCGGTCAGGCGTCGGGCCGACGCGGCTTGTGCGAGCGTCGCCACCAGCGGCATACCTTCCGGGACCGCGGCCACGGTGATCGCGATTCCACTGGCCACGGCTTCGCGTATTCCTCGACCGCGTAACAGGCCCAGTAAGCTGACCAGGGCGCCGCCGGCTGTGCTGACCGGGAATGCCTGGTTGGTGAGCTTGCTGAGCTGGTGCTGCAGCCCGACCTCTGGCACGTCACCGGACGCGAGTTCGGCGGCGCGACGCGCCTGGGTGTCGGCGCCGACGGCGGTCACCAGCGCCACCGCGGTACCCGCGACGATCGTGGTGCCGGCGAACAGCATGCAGCGGCGCTCGGCCAGTTCGGCACCCGGTGTGGCGTCGATCTGCTTCTCGACCGGCAAAGACTCACCGGTCAGCGTCGACTCGTCGACCTCGAGGTCGTCTTCCTCGATCAGCCGGGCGTCCGCGGGGATCACCTCGTGGGTCCGTATCTCGATCACATCGCCGGGCCGCAGCTGCTCCGCGACGACCTCGGTGTACGCCGGCTCGCCGTCGGGACCGATTGTCACTTTGCGGGCCGGTGGAATCTGTTGCGCCAGCAATTCGTTCAGTCGGCTTTCGGCACGCAGGCGCTGGCTGGCGGCGAGCACGGAGTTTCCGGTGAGCACCGAACCCACCAGGACCGCGTCGACCGGCGACCCGAGGATCGCGCTGGCTGCCGAGCCGAGAGCCAGTACCGGGGTCAGCGGGTCGGATAACTCGGCTTGTACCGCCTTGGCAAACTGCCAAACCGCTCGCCGCGGTCGTCCGGTCAGTTCGGCGCCGCGGTGGGCGGTTTCCATGGCCCGGCTGGCCAGCGCCCCATGGCGGGGCGCCATTGATTCGTCGGCGTCCGGCGGCGGCAACATCTTTCGCACCTGCTCGACCGACATTGCGTGCCATTCGTGGATTGGGGCCGGCAGCGGAGTCGGTGCGCGAACCACCCGGCGGGCCATCAAGTAGCCGGACAGCAGACCCGCCGCCGCACCCGTGGTCACCGGGCCGGGCCCGCGGCCGCGCACGCCGGGCAGCATCAGCAGCGCACCCAACGCCGTCGCGCCGGTCGATATCTCGATGCCACGCCGGCTTGCCGTCCTGGCTGCGGGGACCGCATGCAGCAGCCGCCAAGCGCCGGCGAGGTCACTCAGGATCAGATCCGCCGTCCAGGGGGGCGGATCGCCGTCGGAGTTGGGCATTACACCCAGCCCGACGTCGGCCGACGAAAGTGCTTGTGCACCTGACGAAGACAGCACCGCGACGGTGTGACCGGACTGTTGCAGAGCGGTCAGCGCCGCGACGAGCGCATCATCGACGGATCCGTTCTCCGGCGGCCGCAGCTCATCGAACGCGGGTCGCAGCTCGCCCAGGTCATCGATGTCGACACAGATTAAATCCAGGCCGGCCCGACGTGCCTCGGCCAATACAGCTGAGGCCAGCGGATCGTGCGTGGGGCCGATCAGCGCTTCGACGGCCGGCCCTCCGGGAACCGGGTGCCAGCCGACACGTAGGCCTCGTTTCTCCAGCAGCAGTTGCGCGCGGTTCCAGGCCGGGGATATCTCGTCCTCATCGGCGCCGCGCACCCGCACCACGCGCAGCGTGTCGGTGCACAACACCCTGGGATCGACCAGCAGCGCGTCGACCCGGTCGAGCCGGCGCAGGCTTTGCGGGTGCAGTGGCAAGACGGCGTGCTGGTCGGCCAACCCTTGGCCAAGCGCCGCGGCGAACGATTCGCGCGTGGTGCGGGTGGCTTTCGGTGTCGTGACCAACGCCGTGGTCGAGGTCATGTTGAGGTTGCGGGTGGTGGCGCCGACGGCCGCGACACCGACCGCCTGAAGTAATGCGCTGCGACGTGAGTGCCGCTCTATCAGTCCCTCGGGCAGCGGCACCGGGCGGGACGCCGGGTAGACGTCGGCCTGCTCGGCATGGCGGGCCAGCCTCGGTTCGTGGCGGCTCCAGGCCTGCGCCTCGGCGCGCATTTCGGCGGCTTTCAGCGTTTCCATCATCAAGTCCACGGCCAGCGACGCCGGCGAGAGCTCAATGACGTGTGCGGCCGTCATAGCCAGGCTGAGCAGCGTGTCCGTCGCGGACTGACCGATGCTGTCCTCGAGCAGACGGCGCACGCGCGGCTGGTAATCGACGGCCACCACCGCCGCCTCGAAACCGTAGTTCAGACGCGGCCACCGCAGCAGCCGGCCGGCGACCGCGGCGCCCATCCCGGCAGCTGTGGCGCCGACCCCCACCGCCTTGGTGGCCAGCAGCAGGCCGTCGCCCGGCAAGGGTTTCGGACGTGCGGCGCTATCAGTTGAGCGGCAACGCTTTTCAGCCTCGTCAACCGCTCTGCACAGCTCGCGCAGTGAGGTCTGGTCGCCGTTGAGGCTCACGACGAGCCGCGACAATGGGCGGTTCAGGCTGGCGGAAGTGACCCCAGGGCGTGCGAGTGCGGCGTCGACGACGGCGCGCCCAAGCTCGGCGCCGCCCGGGCCGTCGAGGCCGCGGACCTCGATCCACGCACGTCCTCTGCCACGCCAGCTATGCCGAGTCAACGTGGCCGCGGGCAGGCCGTCCGACAGCGCTTTGACACCTTCCCGAACCGGGATCGCGGCCATGGTCAGGCCCGTTGACGCGACCGTGCCCAAGTTTTCTGCAGCGGACGCCGCGGTGTGCAGGGTGGCGCCTACGAGCGCGGACGTTGCTTGGATGCCAAGCGTGACCGCGCGGAGCGGAGATGCTAGCACTGTTCTGACGGTACCCAACCGGGGAATTAACGGCGGGTGCGCGACTGTGTGCCGCGCGCCTGCCCTGCCGCAGCCCGCTTGGCCGGCGACCTGCGTTGTGACGTCGAACCGGTCGACTTGGTGGGAACCGCTTTCACCGGTGTGACCGTCGCGTCGTGCGAGCCGTTGGTGTGTGAGTTATTCAACTGCCGCAGCAACAAGGCGCCGCCGCCGATGGCCAACACCACCGGCCAGTCGAGGAGCCCTGCGACACCGAGCGCGCCCAATGTCAGTGCGGCTGCCGGCGTCGAATGGCTACCGCTGCCAATGCCCTTCTGCACGCCGGCTGCGGCTCCGGTCACGGCGCCGACGACACCGTTGACCGCGGCGCCGCCCACTGCACCCGCGGCCGCGGTGGTTGCTGCCGCGGCGCGGCCCGCCGTTCGACTCACGTTGCGTACGGCGTCGTTAACGACACCCATGATGACTCCCTGATGGTTTGTTGGTGAAGCCGTGAACCTGATACCCGCTGCACGCCAAATTGGCGCCGGTTGTATACGCGCAGACTCGCAAAGTTCATGAAACCGTCACGATACCGCGCAGCATCTGGCAATCCTATGTCTCTGTCCGGCAAATGAACAGTGAATGAATACCCGCGAGCCGTTTTTACATGCGTCAATCTGCGCGCAGATCCACCATGACCGGCGCGTGGTCGCTGGGCGCCGTGCCTTTCCGTTCCTCCCGAACGATCTGCGCGTCAGCGACCCGGTCGGCCAGCGCGGGGGAGGCGAGGATGAAGTCGATGCGCATTCCCTGTCTCTTCGGGAACCGCAGCTGGGTGTAGTCCCAATAGGTGTAAACCCCGGGGCCGGGGGTGAAAGGCCTTACTACATCCGAGAATTGAGCGTTGACGATAGCGTCGAACGCCTCGCGCTCCGGTTCGGAGACGTGTGTGGCGCCGTGGAAGAACTCGACGCTCCAGACGTCATCGTCGGTTGGGGCGATGTTCCAGTCCCCGACTAATGCAATCTGCGCAGACGGATCGTCGCGTAGCCAGTTCTCGGCTGTATCACGGAGTGCGGCAAGCCAATTCAGCTTGTAGGTGTAATGCGGATCACCCACGGCGCGGCCGTTGGGCACGTAGAGGCTCCACACCCGAACCCCTGCGCAGGTGGCGGCCAGGGCGCGGGCTTCGGCCGCGGCCGCCACATCCGGCTTGCTACTCCAGCTCGGCTGGCCGTCGAAGCCGACCTCGACGTGGTCGAGGCCGACTCGTGATGCGATCGCCACGCCGTTCCACTGGTTGAATCCGCAATGCGCCACCTCGTAGCCGAGCTCCAAGAAGGGCATCGTCGGAAACTGGTCGTCGGCGCACTTGGTCTCTTGCATAGCCAGCACGTCGACCTCGGCGCGCTCCAGCCAATCGAGCACTCGGTCCAGCCGGGTGCGAATCGAGTTCACGTTCCAGGTGGCCAGCCGAAGCGCGCCGTCGGGCATGGCCCGACCCTACGTGAATTGTTCGGCTCTCCCCCTCGCCGCTTCGCGGCTGGGGTTGACCCACCTCGGGCCGCTTCGCTGCTCCCATCGTCGCCGAACTACGTGGTGTCGGCGAGCGCCGAGGTTGCCGCGAAATAGCGCGCGCGGTGATGCAGCGCGAAGCCCATCGACCGGGCCAGGCCGGCGGCGGCGTGATCGTCGTCGAGAAGCCGGACGTAGCCGCGGGTGGCACCACGAGCCGCACCCCACGCCAGCAGGGCTTCGCATACCGCCCGGCCGGCACCCTGGTCTGCCATCCGCACCGCCGACAGACCCACCCAACGAGCGCCATTCGGGGCGTCGGTGACCGAGCCTCGTGCCACCGCCAGTTCCGTGTGCATCCCGAACACCAGCTCGCCATCGACGACCGCGGTCAGCACATCAACGGGGATCTCGCGGCGGTAGAGCCGTAGCCAGGTGTCATCCGGGTGGGTCGATAGTCGGACCGACGGGTCAGGCTGGGCGGCGCACACGTCGCGGACCAGCACGGCGTTGGCCTGCTCGCCCACAGCGGGCAGCCGCAGCAGGCGGTCTGCGATCGCCAGCCGCGGGGTTAGGCCGCGCCGGGTGTACCAGTCGACTATCGCCGGTATCGTGGCCGGGTCGGCGGAGACGTCAAGCGGCACAGCGGAGTTCGCACGAGACGTGAGGCCATGCCCGGCGCGCAGCAGCCAGCCGTCCAGCCACTGCTGCTGCACACCCGGCCACGCGAATGCAGCGGCGTGCTCGAGCGCGCGGATCTGCGAGGTGCGCACCGGCGCGTCGCTCAGTGTCCGTACCGCGACCACATCCGCGGGCGCAAACTGCACCACCGCCCCGGTTTTCGTCTGTACCCGCACCAGCGGCTCGATGCCGAGTAGATGGCCCACCGCGTCGGTCAGAGGTGGGACCGACCCGGGGGGCCGACGATAACGCACCGTGACCCTGGTGCCGGGTGGAGGCCACGAAACCATCAGTGGCCGAACGGGTCCGGCTCTTCACCCGGTGTCCACGACAACCCGGGGACGCCCCACCCGTGGGATTTGACCGCGCGTTTTGCGGCGCGGGCGTGTCGTCCGATCAAGCGGTCCAGATACAGGAAGCCATCCAGGTGTCCGGTCTCGTGCTGGAGCATCCGAGCGAATAACCCCTCGCCCTCGACCGTGATCGGGCTGCCGTTGGCGTCGAGTCCGGTCACCTGGGCCCACTTGGCTCGCCCGGTCGGAAACGTCTCACCCGGTACCGAGAGGCAACCCTCATCGTCGTTTTCCGGGTCGGGCATCGTCTCGGGAATTTCCGAGGTCTCCAGCACCGGATTGACGACAACGCCGCGGCGCCGCGCCGACTGCCCACGTTCGTCGGCGCAGTCGTAGACGAATACCCGCAAGCCGGCGCCGATCTGATTGGCGGCCAGGCCAACCCCGTTGGCGGCCCCCATGGTGTCGTAGAGCGTGGCGATCAAATCGGCCAAATCGGTGGGCAGCGAACCGTCGGCGGCGACCGGTACCAGCTTGGTCGGGGTGTGCAGGACGGGATCTCCCACGATGCGGATGGGTACGACTGCCATGACCGGCAAGCTTAAGCCCGCCGACGATGCACGCCGTTTGCGGCGTGAGGTGGGGGCACCTCCCAGCCGCGTAGCGGCTAGGGGGCAAGGCGGGCAATCCAACTAAGCCCGCCGACGATGCACGCCGCTTGCGGCGTGAGGAGAAGGCGGGCAATCCAACTAAGCTGCTCCGGTTGCGGTGCGAGGCGGTGACAGGCAATCTCACCTAGTCAGCCGACTCGCGGGCTTGGGTTCCGGATCAACACTTGCGAGCGTGGTTGAATATTTGCCGGAGCAGCGAGCATTCGAGAATTCGCCGAAAGGGTCGAGGAAGCGATATGGACAGCGCTATGGCGCGGGCTAATCGATCGGGTGACGACTCTGAACTCGCCGATGGCCTAACCCGCCGCGAACATGACATTTTGGCGTTCGAGCGCCAATGGTGGAAATACGCCGGCGCCAAAGAAGAAGCCATCAAAGAGTTGTTCGCAATGTCGGCTACGCGCTACTACCAGGTTCTGAATGCTTTGGTCGACCGACCCGAAGCACTGGCAGCCGATCCGATGCTGGTCAAACGGCTACGACGGCTGCGTGCCAGTCGGCAGAAGGCGCGGGCCGCACGACGACTGGGCTTCGAAGTCACCTGAGGTATTGTCCGCCTGCTGAGCGTCGGTGTGGGTTTTGGCGCACTCCTAGATACAGTGACGTCAATGAATGAGCGCGTTCCAGACTCGACCGGGCTACCCCTGCGGGCCATGGTGATGGTGCTGCTGTTTCTCGGTGTCATTTTTTTGCTGGTCGGGTTCCAGGCCATGGGATCGGGCGCCAACTCTGACGACGACTCGTCGGTATCAACTGTGACGACGAGCACAATGGCGCCGAAAACATCGGCGAAGCCCGCGGCAAAATCCGACATTCGCGTCTACAACATTTCCAGCCAACAGGGTCTTGCCGGTCGCGCCGCCGACCAGCTGAAGGAGGGCGGCTACAACGTCACAGAGGTCGACAACCTGTCGTTGCCCAACGTCTCGGCCACCACGGTGTACTTCGGCAACGGGCCCGGCGAACGCGAAACCGCCGACGCTGTCGGTCAGCTGTTGAAAGCGCCCGTCCAACCGCGGATTCCTGAAGTCGCCGACCAGCCGCCCGGCGTCATCGTGGTGGTCGGGCGCTGAAGGGCATGACCCGACTTAGACGGTATGAGGGGCTGGGGCCTCGCTCACATGTGAACGTGGGTTGCCGTCAGGAATGTGGTCCTGGCCGGTAGAGCCACAAGATGTGGGAGGCCCCAGTGAGAAATTATCGTACGAGTGTCGGG
>NZ_JBKQTQ010000307.1:0-36178 GCF_052143115.1 Mycobacterium sp. | reverse complement strand
TTCACCTGCGAAGTGCCTTCCCGCCAGCATCATGGAACCCTGAGAAGTCTCATCATGCCTTGCAGGACAGGCACTTTCGCGTTTCAACCCACCAAAACCACCGAGTTTCACGAAAAATCAAGGTTAGGCCGCGCTCTCGAGGATCGATCGGACCAAAAGGAGTACCGCTTGGCGCACCCATCGAAAGCTGAGCTGACTTACCAACCTGAACTGACGGGGCTGCTTATCGTCGATCCCTACAACGACTTCCTGTCGGAAGGGGGCAAGCTCTACGAACTCAGCCGCTCGACACTCGAGGCGAACAATGTTGTCGAGCATATGCGGCAGGTCCTCGCGGCCGCTCGGGCGAATGGCGTGCAGGTCTTCGTCGCCCCGCACCATCGTTGGCGCGAAAGTGATCCATACAGTCATTGGAAGACGCTGCCGCCCATCCAGGCCTCGGCCGCCAAGGGACATGTTTTCGCTGACGGAACGTGGGGCGGAAGTTTTCACCCGATTTCGAGCCGCATCCCGACGAGGTCGTCGCTCAGGAGCATTGGCTCTCAAGTGGATTCGCCAACACGGACCTCGACCTCCAGCTCAAGAAGCACGGCCTCCGCACTGTCATTGTGATCGGCATGCGCGCCAACACATGCATAGAGTCGACCGTCCGGTTCGCAGCCGAGCTCGGCTACGAGGTCACCGTAGTGAAGGACGCTATCGGCAGCTTTGGGCACGCCGAAATGGATGCCTCGCTGCAGTTCAATATCCCGGCTTACGCGAGCGCCGTCGTCTCGACCGACGAGATCGTCGCGACGCTTTCAGTCAAATCGATCGCCGAGGACACTCCGAAACCCAACGGACATCAATAGTTAGGTCCTCATGAAGCGTATCTACGCCGACTCTCACCCCCCGCTACTGAATCCGCGCGACATCGACTTTTTGCTTTACGAATGGCTCGACGTGGAAGCGCTGTGTGACCGGCCGAGGTACAGCGAGCACTCGATAGAGTCCTTCGACTCGGTTCTGGATCTCGCGGCAGACATAGCGGTCAAACGCTTTGCTCCGCACTTCAAGACCGCCGACACGGAGGAGCCGTTCGCCAATCCCGACGGCACCGTGACCACGCTGCCCGAGATGAAAGCGGCATTGTCGGCGGTGGGCACCGCCGGACTTCTTGCCGGCGAATTCGACCACGAGATCGACGGGTACCAACTCCCCTACGTGGTGTCGAGGGCCGCCTTCGCCTGGCTGCAGGCGGCCAACATCAGCACCGCCTCCTACCTGGGCCTGACCATCGGCAACGCCCACCTGCTGGCCGCCTACGGCAACAAGGAACAAATCGAGACCTGGGTGCGGCCGATGCTCGACGGCCGCTATCTGGGAACGATGTGCTTGTCGGAGCCGCACGCGGGGTCATCACTGGCCAACATCACGACACAGGCGGTCCGACAGGACGACGGAACATACCGCGTCACCGGCACCAAGATGTGGATCAGCGGCGGCGATCACGAAATGTCCGAAAACATCGTTCATCTCGTGCTGGCCAAAACACCCGGAGGCCCGCCGGGCGTCAAAGGCATCTCGCTGTTCGTCGTTCCGAAGTTTCTCGTCGATGACGGCGGCCGCCCGTCAACCCGTAACTCGGTGGTGCTGGTCGGACTCAACCATAAGATGGGCAATCGCGGAACGACCAACGCGCTGTTGAATTTTGGCGACGACTCCATCACGCCCAATGGCGTCAACGGGGCGGTCGGCTACCTGGTCGGTCAGGAGTTCGACGGGCTGCGTCAAATGTTCCACATGATGAATGAAGCCAGGGTCGGCGTCGGATTAGCGGCCACGGCCCTGGGCTATACGGGGTATCTGCAGGCGCTGTCTTACGCCCGGACCCGGGCGCAGGGCAGACCCCTGTTGCGCGGGCGCGAATCCGTCGACGAGATTCCGATCATCTCCCATCCCGACGTGCGCCGAATGCTGCTCGCCCAAAAGAGCTATGTCGAGGGCGCTTTGGCGCTCGGTCTGTATTGCAGCCACCTTATCGACGAAACACTTTCCGCCCCAGCCGATGCCGACCGCGACGAGGCAAGACTTCTGCTCGAGGTGCTCACCCCGATCGCCAAGAGCTGGCCTTCGCAGTGGTGCGTTGAGGCCAACAGTCTGGCTATCCAGGTCCACGGTGGATACGGCTACACCCGCGACTACAACGTCGAACAGCTATACCGCGACAATCGACTGAACTCTATTCACGAGGGCACACACGGCATTCATGCCCTCGATCTTCTCGGCCGTAAGGTGCTCATCGACGGCGGCCGCGGCCTGCGCCTGCTGCTCGACAGAATACGACGCACGAGCAGCCAAGCGTCGGCACTGGGACATCCGCTGGCGGGCTGGGCAGACGCGCTGGCAGCGGCCGCGCAGCGGGTTGAGCACACCACCCTATCTCTCTGGAAGGATGGCGACCCCGGCGCCGCGCTGACCAACGCGACGGTGTACCTCGAGGCCGTCGGCCACGTCGTGCTGGCCTGGATCTGGCTGCAGCAGGCTGTAGCCGCGCATGGCGAGACCGGCGATTTCTATGACGGTAAGCGCCTTGCCGCGCAATACTTCTTCCACTACGAACTCCCTAAGACGGCCACGCAGTTCGACCTGCTCGATGGCGGCGACCGAACCACCATCGACTTGGACGAAAACTGGTTCTAGCGTGAGGGCTAAACCAAGCTTCCCCATGGAGGTGAGATGCAGCAGCTGACCGGTTTGGATGCCGCATTTTTAGCGCTTGACTCGCCAACGGCCTACGGGCACGTGGGCAGTGTGTCCGTCCTTGATCCGCCAACAAGAGGTACGGCGGTGACGCTTGAGCGGCTGACCGAGCTCATCGAGTCCCGCTTGCATCTGGTCCCGCCGTTTCGGCGTCGTCTGGCGGAGGTCCCCTTCGGTCTCGACAATCCCTACTGGATCGAAGATCCAGACTTCGACATCGAGTTTCATGTCCGCGAACTCGCGTTGCCTGCCCCGGGGGACGATCGCCAGCTGGCCGTCCAGGCTGCCCGGCTCCACGCACGCCCGCTGGACCGCCGCCGCCCGCTGTGGGAGACGTACCTCATCCACGGGCTGCAGGGTGGCCGGCAGGCCGTCTACATCAAGGTGCACCACGCGGCCATCGACGGGGTCTCGGGAAACGACCTGCTAGCCGCGCTGATGGACACCTCCCCGGAACCCCGCGACGCCGGCGAGCCAGACTCGTGGCGTCCGGAAACCGAGCCCGGCGCTGCGAAGCTGCTGGTGCGCAGCGCCGCGTCGCTGGCAACCAATCCGGTTCGAGCCGCGCGGATCTCGGCGGGAATCGTGCGTTCATTGCCAGCGTTTGTCAGCAGCCCCGCCCGCCCCTGGCTGCCGCTCATCGACCGGTTTCTACTGCGCCGTGACCGCGGTGTCATCCTGTCGGCGCCGCCGTTGATTGCGCCCGCAACACCTTTCAACAAGAACATCGGCCCGCATCGGCGATGGGCCTTCACCAGCGTCCCGCTAGCTGATGTCAAAGCGATCAAGAACGCGGCCGGTGTCACCGTCAACGACGTGGTGATGGCGCTGTGCGCTGGTGCCCTGCGCATCTGGCTACAGAAACACGACGCCCTGCCCGAGGGACCCCTGGTGGCTGCCGTTCCGGTGTCGACCCGCACCGAAGAACAACAGGGCACCCACGGCAACCGGGTGTCGTCCGTCATCGCGCCGCTACCCACGCATGTGGCGGACCCGGCTGGGCGGTTGGCAGCTGTGCACGAGGCGATGCGCGCGGCCAAGGAGCAGCACAACGCGCTGCCCGCCGAGCTGCTCACCGACATCGCCGAGTTCTCGATGCCGGCGTTGGCTAATCAGGCCAACCGGCTAGCCACCCGATTGCGGCTTCTGGAGCGGGTCCCGCCGTTCAACTTGATCATTTCCAACGTTCCCGGGCCGACCGTGGATCTCTACCTGTGCGGGGCGCTGCTCGACGGGATTTACCCGCTGTCGGCGATCGCCGACGGACAGGGGCTTAACCTGACCGTCTTGGGGTCGAACGGCAAGATCAACTTCGGCGCATTGGCCGACCGCGACCTGGTGCCCGATGTCGATCTGATAATCGACGCGCTCAAAGACGAACTCGTCGCACTGTCGGATGCTGTCGGGGCCGGCTGATGTCGAGCCCGATGGCGCGGTCGCAGATACTCGCCCACACCGACGGGGCGAGCGCTCCCCCGTCGTGGCTCTTTGTGACAGACCCTGCCCGTGCGATGGCCGAGTTCGGTCTGCTCATCGCCGCGCTGCCGCTGAGGCAACTACTGCCGGTCGGCGATGGCCACCCGGTTCTGGTGTTGCCGGGCCTGCTCGCCGATGACGATTCGACCTGGACGTTGCGGCGCATCTTGCGCGACCTGGGCTACCGTGTGCACGGCTGGCGGCTCGGCCGCAACCTCGGGCCCACGGCTGCGACGGTCACCGGACTACAGAACCGCCTCTCCGACCTGCAATCGCGATACGACTCCGCGGTAAGCGTGCTCGGCTGGAGCCTCGGCGGCATCTACGCTCGCATCCTGGCCCGCGACACTCCGACCGCGGTGCGCCAGGTCATCACGCTTGGCAGCCCGATCCGTCTCGCCCACGAACGTCAGTCCCGGGCCCGCCGCGCCTACGACCGTTACGCCCACTTGCATGTCGTGCCAAGGGAGCTGCCGCTGGAGTCCGGCGGCGACCCGCTGC
Organism: Mycobacterium sp.; assembly: GCF_052143115.1. GTDB lineage: Bacteria > Actinomycetota > Actinomycetes > Mycobacteriales > Mycobacteriaceae > Mycobacterium. The sequence continues at coordinate 31,459 of NZ_JBKQTQ010000307.1, read as the reverse complement.
CGGTGCCGGCCACCTCGATCTACTCCCGATGCGACGGCATCGTCGCCTGGCAGGCCTGCCTCGACCAGCCGTACGCACGGGCCGAGAACATTGCGGTAGTCAGCAGCCATTTGGGATTCGGCCACCATCCGGCGGTGATCTGGGCCGTCGCCGACCGGCTGGCGCAGCCTCTCGGCGAGTGGGCACGATTCCGGCCGCCTGCCGCGCTGCGGCCTCTTTACCCGCCAGCGGACACACCACACGAACGGTCTCCCCACCCCTGACAGCCGACTTACCCTGGGCCCGCAGCGGCCAGCGACCTCAGCGCCTCGAGTTTGGCGGCCGATTCGCTGCCGGGCTCGGCGCGATACGTCAGCATGTGCTGTCCACCGGAGTGCGGAATGTTGAACCTGTTGCGGTGTAGGTAAAGGTCACCGACGTCCGGGTGGCGCATGTGGATGACGCCCGTGCGGTAACCGACCTCTGCGCGTGCCCAAAGCTCCCGGAAACGCGCGCTGGCGGTCCATAATTCGTCGACCAGGGCGCGCAACCGCGGATCATCCGGATCGCTACCGGCTGCTTCGCGCAACCCGCTCACCACGACGTCGGTCGCCTCGTCCCAATCAACGAAGAAGTCGCGGGCAGCGGGATCTAAGAGCCGCCAGCGTAGGAAGTTGCGCCCAGTTGTGAATCCCGGTGACAGCGCGCGGGCGACCCGATTTGCGGCCAGTACATCCAGGCATCTGCTGACCACGATTGCCGGCATCGAAAACTGGTTGATGAGTTCGTCGGTGCCGTCGGCAGTGGTCTCCAGATGCAACTGCTCCCGGCGGCTGCCAGGCGGGCTCGCCAGCTGATGTAGATACTCGGTGCCTTTGAGGTCCAGCTGGAGCGCCCGCGCGATTGCGTCGAGGATCTGAACTGACGGATTCTTGTCGCGGCCCTGCTCGAGCCGCAAGTAATACTCGGAGCTGATACCGGCCAACGTGGCCAGCTCCTCGCGTCGCAGGCCCCGAACACGGCGCCGCGCGCCCGCGACCAGCCCGACGTCTTCGGGACGGACCTGTCCGCGCCGCGCACGCAGGTAATCACCGAGCGCACTGCCTTTCGCCGCCACCACATGAGCCTAAGCCTGGTCCCGCCAATACCAGTGTCATTGCGGGTTCACCTTCTCGGACGCAGCGCGCACACAGTGGATGTTGTACGGCACGGGAAGGAGCAGAGATGGTGCGGCGAATGGATGTCGAGTTCCCCGTCGAAGGTGATGTGGCGCTGCGAGGCTGGTTGTTAGTGCCTGACGGCACGGGACCACATCCGGCCATCACCATGGCGCACGGCTTCGCAGGGGTAAAGGAACACGGCCTGGACCGATTTGCCAGCCTGTTCGCCGACGCCGGGTTCGTGGTGCTCGTGCATGACCATCGCGGCTTTGGTTCCAGTGGCGGTTCGCCGCGCTTCGACGTCGACCCATGGGTCCAGATCGCCGACTGGCGTCGGGCCATCTCTTTTCTGGAAGACCACCCAGCGGTGGATCCGGACCGGATCGGTGTGTGGGGCACCAGTTATGCCGGCGGTCATGCGATTGTGCTCGGTGCCACGGATCGCCGGGTGCGTGCCGTGGTCGCCCAGGTGCCGACCATCAGCGGCTACCAACAGAGCCTTCGCCGGGTGCCGCTCGAGCAAGTGCCCGCGCTGGAGGCGGCCTTCATCGATGACGAGCGGCGCCGATACCGCGGCGAGCCAGCCGCCACGCAAGCCGTGGTCAGCTCCGATCCTGCGGTACCGGCTGCCTACCGGAGCCCGGATGCCGTCACTTTCTACAACCAGCCGGTCCCCGACGGAGTCTGGGAGAACATCGTCACCCTTCGATCCACTCGCGCGGCGCGGATGTATGAGCCGGGACAGTGGATTTCACGGGTTTCGCCGACTCCGCTGCTACTGATCGTGGGGCTGCGCGATTCGATCACCGTCACTGACTTGGCGCTGCAGGCCTACGAGCAAGCGCTCCAGCCGAAGAAACTCGTCACCCTCGACGGCGGTCATTTCGACCCCTACCTGGGGCGCTTCGACCAGGCCAGTGCCGCCGCGTGTGACTGGTTCACCGAGCATCTCGTCAAAACCGAAAATAATTGACCCTGAAAGGAATCCGCCATGAGTGAATTGCAGTACGACGTGATGGTGCACGAAGGACTACGGCGCCAACGCCAGCAACGGCTACCCGACGGCAGCCCGATCGTTTCCTCGCCAGTGGCCTCGACCCTGATCTACGGCGACCACGACGCCGTGCTGGTCGACCCGCCGTTCAGCCGCGAGCAGGTGCAACGCGTCGGCGACTGGATCGAGAATTCCAGCAAGAAGCTGACTCACATCTACGCCACGCACGGGCATGGCGATCACTGGTTCGGCACCGACATGCTGCTGCAGCGTTTCCCCGAAGCCGTCGCCTACGCCACCGAAGGCACCATCGCGATGATGCACAAACAAGCCACCGAAGGCCGCGCCCAGATGTGGGACGTTGACTTTCCCGGCCTGATCCCCCCGAGCCCCGTCGTCTATCAACCCATTCCCTCCGACGGACTCGAGTTAGAGGGCCGGCGCCTGGTGGCCGTCGAGGTCGGCCACACCGACACAGACGACACCACCATTTTGCACGTCCCGTCCATGGGACTGGTGGTGGCCGGCGATGTGGCCTACAACGGCGTGCACCAGTACCTGCTGGAAAGCGCCAACGGCGGAATCAAGGCATGGCTGCAGGCGCTCAACAAGGTCGAGGCGCTACATCCCCGCGCGGTCGTGGCCGGGCACAAGAACAAGGACTTGCCCGACGACCCCATCATCGTCAGTCAGACCCGCGACTACCTGCTGGACGCACAGCGATTGCTCGTAGGCAAACCCAGCCCGCGTGAGTATTTCGACCACATGATCCGCCTCTACCCAGACCGGCTGAATGTCGGGCCGGTCTGGTACACGGCAGTCGCGCTGCTGTCCTGATAGGCGAATATCGAGAAAAGGGAAGATCATGACTGACAACGAAATTCAACTAACGACGTCGGTACACGACGACGTGACGAGCTGGTTCTTCGACGACTACCTGCCCACCTGGGTCGGCGTAGCCGCCGGAACGATTGCCCGGGGACCGGAGTTCATCCTTGACTACTGGGCAGCGCCACTGCATTACAGCACCGAGCAGGGCGGACAATGGTTCCGCGACGCGTCGGCCGTGGTGCAGCTCCTAGACGAGACTCAAGTCCGGCTTCGGGCGGATGGCTATGGCTACACAGACGTGCCGGACCACAAGGTCAGCGTTTATCACGACAACGGCGCGGCTATCGAGGTCATCTGGTCACGCCGTCGCGCTGATGGCGCCGAGATCGAGCGGCTGGCAGCGCATTTCGAACTCAGCCGCAGCCAACAGGGCTGGCGAATCGTTGGGATTCAAACATTGTCCACCACTGCCGACACGCTCAGCGCGGCCTGGCCCTGCAACAACCAACCACCATCATCAACCTTAGGGAGATTGTCATGATCATCGACACCGCGGACCTCGACCCCACCAGCAGCTACAAACTTCTCATCGGCAGCGTGTTGCCGCGCGCGATCGCCTGGTCAGCACGAGCTCGACCACCGGAGTGGGCAACATCGCACCGGTGTCGTTCTTCACCGCCGTGGGGCGATTTCCACCGATCCTCTCGATCACCTTGCAGCCCCGCTCCGACGGCATCACGCTCAAGGACACATTCGTCAACATCCGCGACACCGGCGAGCTCGTCATCAACATCGCGACACTCGCTCAGGCGGACGCGGTACACCGTTCGGCGTTCGAGTTCGACACCGATGTCGACGAGTTCGAGGCGCTGGGACTGGAGAAGGCGCCGTCGGAAGTGGTGTCGGCTCCGCGCATCGCAGGCGCGCCGATCTCTTTCGAATGCGTGGTGGACCGTATCATCCCGATGCCGCCACTGCCCGATCATGTGGTGTGGGGACGAGTCAAGAAAATCCACGTGCGTGATGATCTTTACCTGTCCCGGGGACGTATCGACGTCGGCGCCCTCGGCGTGTTCGGGAGGCTTGCCGCGGAGTACACGGTGGTCGACAACATCTTCACCACGCCGCTGCCCGAGGAACTCGTCGACGAGTTGAGCACGCAACGCGCCGGCCGGCTCGACGGGCACTCAACCGACTACTCACCCATCGACACCGCCGAATGGTCACCTTCGGGCGCCACGAAGGCGGTGGCGTGATGACCACCACGCTGCTGTTCATCCACGGATTCCTCGATGACGCGACGGTGTGGGACGGAATAATCGCCGCGCTGGCAGGCAAAGTCGACGTGATTCGTTATGACCTGCCTGGTTTCGGAACGCGTAGCCGAGCCCTCGCCGATCCCGCCACCGTTACCCTCGAGTCCCTCGCCGTCGAGGCCGGAGACATGGTTGCCGGCATCGACGCGCCCGTGATCGTAGTCGGCCAGAGCATGGGATCACAGGTCGCCGAGCTGGTCGCCGCCAATCAGGCCGACCGGGTGCACGGGCTGGTGCTACTCACACCGGTGCCACTTGGCGGTACGCAGCTACCTGCCGAGGTGGTCGCGCCGTTTCGCGCGCTTGGCGGAGACGCCGATGCGCAGCGTGCTCTGCGGACCGAGCTCTCACCCAATCTCGATGCGCACGAACTGGACCGGCTGGTACGCATCGGAGGCGTAGTCAGACCCGACGTCGCCGCTCGCTACGTCGACATGTGGAACGAGGGCGTCAAGAACGCCGCGGCGACCAGCGCGTTCACCGGCCCGGTCCTCGCTATCCGCGGCGGGGCTGACGCATTCGTGACCGAACAGGTCCTCGCTGCGATCACTCCGCGCTTTGTCCAAGCCGATGTGAAAGTTATCGACAAGGGCGGTCACTGGGTGCATTTCGAGTACCCGGAGGCCGTCGCGACGATGATCCTCGAGTTCACCCAGGCGGTCACGGAGGTGACAGCGTGAACCAGCCGTTACAGCACAACCTATTTGTCGCAGGGCAGATCCCGCAATCGGGACGCGGTCCGCTTCCCGACGGCAGCACCCGGATGTGGTCGCCAATCACTTCGACGCTGATCATGGGACGAGACGACGCCGTACTGGTCGATCCACCCCTGACCAAAACACAGGCAACCGAAGTCGGTGATTGGATTGTGGCATCGCGCCGGAAGCTGCGGCAGATCTACATCACCCACGGGCACGGCGATCATTGGTTTGGCGCCATCACGTTACTGCAGCGGTTTCCCGACGTGTCGGTGCTCGCGACCGAGGGAACCCGCAAGCTGATGGCGGCGCAAAACCAACCTCAGTTTCGTGCCGACTTCTGGGACCAAGTGTTTCCAGGCCAGCTACCGACTGGCAAGGTGGACGTCTGCGTGGTCGACGCGGATGGTTTCAAGCTGGAGGGAGTTCGGCTGCTGCCTATCGAAGTGGGCCACACAGACACCGACGCGACGACGATCCTGCACGTGCCGCAGACCGGACTGCTGGTTGCCGGCGACGCCGTCTATAACGGCGTCCACCCGTACCTGACGGAATCCGGCGGTGTGACGGGAATCGACGAGTGGCTTGCCGCCCTCGACATCGCCGAAGCCCTCAGCCCCGCAACGGTCATTGCCGGTCACAAAGATCCTCGCGCAGCGGACACTCCATCACAGATCCAGGCGACACGGCAGTACCTGACTGACGCCCGCAGACTGCTCGAATCGTCAGATTCCGCCGCGGCATTCTATGCGAGCATGCTCGCCCTGCACCCTGACCGCATTAACCCCGGCGCGTTGTGGGGTGCCGCGATCACGCTGTTCCCCCAGGGCTGACCGTGTTGCCGCTACCGGCACCCACCTGCGGTCGATCTACTCCAAACTCGGTGTCCAGTCTCGCGTTCAACTCGTGAATATCTTGCGGGAGCTCGGTGAGATCGCCTGACAATCGTTGCGGCTCGGCTGGTTAGGATGCCGCCATCGACAGGCAGCGTGATGCCGGTGACGTAGCTGCTTGCGTCGCTGGCCAGGAAAAGCAGGGCCGGGCTGAGTTCTTCGGTATGGCCGAGCCTGCCTTCGAGCGTGCGCGGCAACACCGTGCGCTCGATGTAGTCGTCAGAAAACTGATCGGTCATTTCGGATTCGAAGTACCCCGGAGCCAGGGCATTGACGCGAATTCCCTTACGGCCCGTCCACTGCTGGGCGAGGTCGCGCGTCAGACCGATCAGTCCGGCTTTCGAGGCAGCGTAAGCCGCCTGTGGTATCCCGGCACTGGTCAAGCCCAGCACGCTCGCGATGTTGATGATGGTGCTTCCAGGCTGCATCACCCTGGCACATGCCTGAGCCATCCAATAGCACCCGTTGAGGTTGACATCGATGACGGACCGAAATTGCTCGGGAGTTTCTCGGGTAGCTGATACGGAGGTGCCGATGCCGGCGTTGTTGACCAATATGTCGACCCTGCCGAAGGCGCGCACGGTGGCGTCGACGAGCTGACGACACTCGTCCGGGCTGGCCACGTCGGTTCGCACCGTGATGGCGTGTCGGCCGGCATCTTCGACGAGTTGGCGGGTGGCTTCCAGGCGATCCTCTCGACGCGCGCCGAGTGACACGTCGGCTCCTGCGCCGGCCAGGGCGGCGGCAAAAGCGACACCTAAGCCGCTGGACGCGCCGGTGACGATCGCGACCCGATCGTCAATCCGGAAGCGATCGAGGATTGTCATCGCACGGTTGGCTTTGGAGACTATTTCGTCGACGCGGCGCTGGTTGGCTTGGACGGCCTGTTGTCCCGGATCCAGCGCTTTTCCTCCTCTGACCCCGAGTCAGGCGGGCGCATCCCCTGAATGGTCCACTGATCTCGGGGTGTGTCGTCGATGTGGATCTCCCAGTCCAGTCCGCGGTCACGCACGAACGGGTGAATCGTCTTGTTGATGAATTTCAACAGCAGCTCTCTGAGCTCAACCGGCATCGCGTAGGCGATGTGGTCGATGGAAAACCGCACGAAGTCGTTTCTTGGCACACCGCCGATGAACAGTGAATCCTTCGGCACGTCGTGGAAGACGACCGCCACATAAAAACGCGGCATCGTCATCTCGGGAAGGCCGCCCGCTTGCCCGGCGTAGATGTCGGTGATCGCGTTGGCGAAGGCGCGCTTGTCCTCGTTCGAATAGGTGCCTTCTGTGCAATAAACGTTCCACAGCGGCATGTGATCTCCTTCCTCGCTGTGCTGTCCGTACTCGGTACTCGGTACGTGCTCTCTAGGTGCCGACTGTCGGCGCATCGAGTGCTTGCCGGTTTGACGACACCCCTAGGTGCTCGATGAACCAGTCGCGAGCAGGGTGAGCGGTCTGCTCAAAAAACGTTGCGTAGGCATCAAAGTGGCCGCCGTCGTAGGTGAGTAGCTTCTTCGGTTCCAGGGCGGTTTCGTACACCTCCCGCTGAACCTCGGTGAAAGTGGTTCGATCGTCTTCGGCCAGGATCATCAGCAGCGGCTTGGGCGCCACATAGGGAAGCCAGCCCGCGGGCTCGAACTCGATGAAATTCTCGAGTGAACGAATCGTCGTCTGGTTGTTCCAGATCCCCGATTCGATTGCTTCGCGGTACTCCTCGGGAAATTCCCGAGGGAATGCACACAGTTCTTCCGGGTCTTCGGAAAGCATCGGCACCATCATCGGGGGTTCGCCAGCCAAGCGAGCGCGCCGGTCGATTGCAGCTCGGCGCCGGATCTCCCGTAGCTGTTCGGCGGTAAACAGTTTGACCGCATTGCGGTGACCACTGACGTTCGGGATCTGGGCGACTACGCATCGGACTCGGGGGTCATTAGCGGCCGTGACGATCGCCAGTCCCCCTGAGAAACTCGATCCCCAAACGCCAAATCCTTGTTCGGAGTCGAATTCCGGTTGTGATTCGGCGAAGGTGATCGCGTCACGCAGATCGGTGATCTGTTTGAACACGTTCAGTTCCTGCCGGGGTTCGCCCTCGGAGGTGCCCCAGCCGCGATTATCGAAGTTGAGTACGGCAAATCCAGCTTCGGCAAACAAGGCAGCGTACGGGTCGATGAGCTGTTTGACTCCCCCGAAGCCGGGGCACATGACAATCCCGGGATGCGCACCCGCTCCGGGCGAGTGCAGGTAGGCACGGAGGATCGTGCCGTCTTCAGTCTGAATTTTCGCGCGCCGCATAGCCATTGCCCTTCCATCGCATGAGGCCCGGGCGCCTCACACCCGCTTTCTTGAGAACCAGGACTGCGCTGAGAAGTGCAGCGTCCAGCGGTTGCCGAAGTCAGGATATTTCGACTTCATCAACTGAACCAGTTCGTCGGCGCTGTCGAGCCGCTTGGCTCCATCAGCGAAGTCACTGATGTACGAACGTGTTTCATCCAGCATCCGAGTCGCCTCGTAGTCGGAGGACTCGGGTTTCCGGTGGCCGGCGACGATCATTCGGGCGGAGAGCTTCTCAATGGCATCCAGGCTCTGGAGCCAGCGATCCCAGCCGTTGGGACCGCTCAATCCGAGCATCGCGTGGATCTGGTTATAAACCACATCACCGGCGACAACTGCATCGAGGTCGGGGATGTGGACGACTGTGCTGGGCTGGATGTCACCCTGACCGACTTCGACGATCCGCAGCTCGTGTCCTTCGAGCTCGATTGTCGATCCGTCGAGGGCTTCTGGAACGGCGGTTGGCTCGGCAACCCGTTCGCCGAACATCGCCGCCCACTGCTGCGCTTCAATCTCCTCCGCCTGGTTGATGTACTCCACAACCGGGGCCGTCGCGACGACGCGCGCGTCGGGGAATGCGGCCAACAAGTCGCCGGCGCCGTACCAGTGATCGGCGTGGCCGTGGGTCACGTAGATAGTCCTCAGCCGTTTACCCGTACGTCCGATGAACTCTGCCAGCGCGGCCACGTCCGTGCGAATGTGCTGTGCATCGATTAGAACGGCCTCTGACGGCCCGGACACCAGCGTGGACGTTGTCGCCGCAAACGTTCCCCCGCCTTGTTCGAAGGGCAGAAACGGGCCGATGAACACGTCGGCCTGCAGATCGGTTTTGGCCGCCGATGGGGAAATTGTCATAACCTACCTCTCAGAGTGACAGCTGTGGTCGAAGCCGTTGACGCCGAGCCTGTTTGACGAATTTGACACAGCTCTGTACTTCATCCGGACCACCGTTCGAGGGGCCGTCGATGTCGTTGTTGCAGCCCTTAATATCTAAGGTGACATCCCGCGAGATGGCGATCCTTCACCTGTTCAGGTGAGGTCCGTTGTTGCCGCCGCAGTCCAGGACCGAAGAGGTGATTAACCCGACCGCTGAAGCTTCTCACTCGAAAACGTGACCCCGACGCACGCAGCCGCCTCACCCAAATGGATGACGGCGCGCCAGATGGAACCATGTCATGTTTGATGGCGAATCGCGAGGTCCGCTCACTATTCAGGGACAATGATCATGACTACATCAACCACGCCGACGATCGTTTTGGTGCATGGCGCGTTCGCCGACGCTTCCGGGTTCGCCGGCGTGATCCGCGAACTGCAAAGCGCTGGCCACGCCGTCATAGCGGCGCCCAACCCGTTGCGCGGCCTCGCCTACGACGCCGCAGCCATATCGACCAGGGTGGCTGCGATCGACGGTCCGGTGGTCCTCGTCGGGCATTCCTACGGCGGTGCTGTCATCAGCCAAGCCTCGGCTGAATTGGACAACGTCACTGGACTGGTCTACCTGGCCGCATTTGGGCTCGAGGAGGGTGAAAGCTGCTCTGGCGTGCAGCAACCTTTCTCGCCGCCGCTGCTGGCGACCACTTCCTATCCCACCGGCTACGACGCCCCGGGGGCACCACAGGGGCCCGACCTCTACATCACGAAGGAGCGCTTCCGTGAGACCTTCTGCGCGGACGCGCCCGTCGATGTCGCCGAGGTCATGTTCGCCACTCAGCGGCCGCTTTCGCTGGCCGCGCTCACCGAAAACGCCACCGCCGCCGGCTGGAAAGCCAAGCCGTCGTGGTATCTGGTCTCGGAGCGCGACAACGCCATCGCACCGGACGCCGAGCGGTTCATGGCCGAACGCATGGGCGCCACCACCGAGTCCATCGCGGGTTCTCACACCGCTTTCATCGCTCAACCGGTGACCGTCGCCGGTTTCATCGCCGGCGCCCTCCAGACCGCGTGACCGCATGAGTGGTGATCTGCTAGATCTGGCTATCGCCGCCACCGGAGGGCGCGATTTGTGGAATACTCTGCGCGCCCTCAAGATTGATATCTCGATCGGCGGCCCGATCTGGGCGATGAAGGGCTGGCCACCGGAGAAAACGTTCGACCAAATCGTCACGCTGGACACGGTTGACGAGCACATCGTGTTCACCCCGTTCACCCGCCCCGACCAGCGGATGGTGTTCGACGCCGCCAGCGACAGCGTCACCATGGAGACCCTGGACGGCCAACCGGTCGACTTACTCGAACCCGCACGTGCGGGATTCAAAGGCATGCTGCGCAATAGCGCCTGGGATGCCAGGCACTTGGGCTACTTCCTGGGTTACGCCTGCTGGAACTACTTCACCACGCCATTCCTGTTCAGCTATCCCGGAGTGGTGGCCCGCGAGATCGAACCCTGGCACGAGGCCGGCCAAACCTGGCGGCGCCTCCAAGTGCGGTTTCCGCCATCGGTCGCTAGCCACAACCCCGATCAGGTCTTCTACTTCGATTCCCAAGGCCTGCAACGGCGCATGGACTACATCGTCGAAATCAACGGCAGCACCCTGGTCGGGCACTACACCAGCCGCTACAAGAACTTCGACGGTTTGCAGGTCGCTACCCGCCGGCGAGTTTTCCGCCGTAACCCCGACAACACCGTCAACCTCAACCTGCCCTCGATCACCCTGGACATCCACGATGTCGAACTCATCCGCCGCGACGAAAGGGCACAGTCATGACTACGAGCACCATCGCGATCGACCACCCTTCCCGGCGCCTGGTGGTAGCGCTGCCTGCGCTCTACGACGAGGCCCGCGAGCAGTACGAGACTCTGGTTCCCGAAGTGGATTTCGCCCGTTTCTTTCAGATGGCCTCCTGGCAGGCCACCTTGGAGCTCGCCGAGATCAACGCCCCGCATGGGTTTATGCGTTACTACCGCGGCGACGTCACCGCCCTCATGGCCGGCTCGACTTCGCTGTGGAAGGCCACGCAGTACTTGATGGGCAACCACACGATCGCCGAACGCATGTTTCGCTACGACCCGTCGGTGATGCTGCATGCTCCGCTGCGCACCGTCCTTTACGCCGACCCCGATGGTGATACCAAACTCGCCGTCGACCAGCCCAGCCTGCTGTTCAATAGCTACGACAAGCCCGAAATCGCCGATGTCGGCTACGAACTCGACGGGCTGCTCGCTCAGCTCTTTGAGCTGCTTGGTGCCCAACCGCCAGCTCAACTAAGCGCCCGAGTGCCCTGAGGAGACGCACATGAGCCGCGCTGGAATCACCGGAATGCGCTGCGCCGCCGAGGACATCATCACGGTCGGCTCCGGGCTCAGCGAAAATGAATGGCAGGCACCCAGTGCCGCGGCTGGCTGGACTGTGCATGACGTCGTTATCCACGCCGGCGCCCTACTCGAAGTGCTGCAGGCAGCCGTGCGCGGTGACGCGATGCCAGACAGCACCATCGAAGCTCTTAACGACGTCATGGTCGCCGAACGGCGCAACTGGGATACCGCCCGCACATTGAACAACCTGCACAAGCAACTCGAACAGGCCCTCCAGGTGTTTTCCGGATTGCAGGAAGAACCCATGGCCTCCGTACTCACACCGATGTTCGACCTCGGCTCCCACCGCCTGCACGCCATCGCCGACATGTTCACCTTCGACATGACCACCCACTTGCGCTACGACATCCTCGGCCCACGTGGGCCAATCACTCGCCAGCTGCCGGCGCTGGACGAGGTCCGCCTCGCCCCCTCGGTATCCTGGCTGCTCGACGGAATCGCCACCATGCAACCTGACCTGGCGGCCCACCTCACCGCACCGGTAGTGCTGCGGCTCACCGGTCCCGCGACCCAAGAAGTCCTCATCAGCGCCGACGCCGACACCATCACCGTGGGACCCGTCGACTCTGCTGCAAACAACGCCGCAGCAACGCTGAGCTCGACGAGCGAGGACATTTTGGCCTGGTCTACGACCCGGCTACCGTGGCGTCAGTTGGTATCGATCGACGGCGACCCGAGAGTCGCCACGGCTTTTCTCGACGCACTCAACCTCGTTTGAGATGCGCAGCAACTGAGCCTTGGGAGCGAAATGGCCCCGACGTACCTGATCACTGGCGCGGGCGGCGGTATTGGCAGCGTCAGCCGGCGTGTCGTCGAGCAACTTCTCAGCCATGGTGAGGCCGTGCGAGCGATGGTGCACCGCGACGACTCACGCGCCGACGCGCTGCGCGCACTAGGAGCCGAGGTGTTCGTGGGAGACCTGACCAACCCGGTGGAGGTCGGTGCGGCGATGTTTGGCATCGACCGGATGTTTTTCAATATGAGCGTCTCGGCGGACTACCTGGAAGCGACTGCCGTCGTGTGCGCGGCCGCCGAGGACGGCGACGGCCTGGAACTGCTGGTCAACATGTCGCAGATGACGGTCTCGCAGATGACCGCAACCAGCACCGAGGAGTCCCGCCAACAACGGCTGCACTGGCTGGCCGAGCACGTCATCAACTGGTCGGGCATTCCCGCAGTGCACATTCGGCCCACGGTGTTCCTCGACAATCCACTGTTCACTGTGCTGGCAGCCCGTTCCATCCGCGACAACGGGGAGTTGGCGTTGCCGTTCGGAAGCGGCCGCAGTTCGCCCATCGCCACCAATGATGTGGCCGCCGTCGTGGCTACCGTGCTACGTGCACCCCAGGATCACCTTGGTGCGGTCTACGAATTGACCGGCCCGGCAGCGCTGGACATCGACGAGTTGGCCGAGCAGTACGCGAAAGCCCTTGGCCGGCCCATCACCGGGGCTCGCTTGCCTTACGACGAATGGCTCGAGCAGCTCACCCGCTCAGGCCTCGATCCGCACACTCAACAGCACATCGCCACCATGGCCAGGTTGCACCGCGACGACCGCTACAACCGGCTAACCCACGATGTCGAAGACCTCATTGGCCACCCGCCGCAATCGGTGCAGGACTACGTCCGAGAGCGAAGGGACCTGTTCACGTGAACCGACGTGCGACTGCGACGGCCACCGGCTATTGCGCCCACTCCGGCGTCCCTACCAGCACCCCTTCGATCTCCCCGTCGGTGGTGACCAGGAGACCGCGCCCGGGCGGCAGTTGCTGCGCAGCAACCCTGCCGTGCACCTTGACGTTGGCCGGGTCGTTGTCCATGAACAACGTCGGCGAACGGGACTCGGTCAATTTCTGCAGCAATGGGTTCATCACCACCTGTGAAGCCCAGTTGCCCGGCAAGCGCGCAGCGATGACGTGCAGGCCAATCTCGCGGCTGCGTTCGATCAGGCCCCACAGGGGTGCGGTCGCCGCTGGCTTTAGCACCTGATTGTGGGGTCGCAGCTCGTGTTCGTCGTCAAGCAGGACAAAATGGTGCGGGCCCTCCCATGATTTGAGGTTCAACAGCTCTTCCTGCGTTAAACCCGACGGTGGGAGGCGGTCCTGCAATTCTGCGGCCAACTCGCCGAGCACGGCGTCGATGTCGTCTGTCGTATAGGCGTAGGCACGCACATGCGGGCCTTGGATCTTCCCGATGAGCGTTGTCTTCGGATCGATGATGGTGATCTGCGCCTGCTCGGGACTGAACCGGCTGGTAATGGCCTGTCCGATGGCTGCCAGGGTGGTGGTCTTGCCACACGATTGGCGGCCCATCACAAGCATGTTGGGCAGTACGCGGGCCGGGAGGGCCACTGGCTGAAGCGCACGCTCGCCGATGGCGAACGGGATGTTCAACGGGTCGGCCGCCGGGGCGGTGTCGGCGAAACTGGCGATGACGTCGCTCAACGGCACCCGCTCGGGCAAGCGGGACAGCCGTTCTACCTTTGCGGTCCCGGTGACCTCGGCGAGCAGCGAACCGATGCCGCGTGTGCCCACCCGTTCACCCTTGGTCCCGGTGATTTCGGGCACCCCGATCAACACCTCGTATCCGTCTTTGCTCAGGCCGAAGCCCGGCCGGTCCAGCGTGTTTCGTGCGGCTCTGCGCTGTTCTATACCCGTGCCCATTTGCGATTCGTCCGGGTTGCTGAGCCGAAGCTGGATTCGCGCGTTCGACACCGTCAAAAGTCCTTGCTTTTGGCCGACAAACCAGCCGTTGGCGCTGCTCATGACGTGCACACCGTAGGACAGGCCCTGGCGGGCGATCGCGATCGCCCGATCCCCCATGCCGGGGTCCTTTTCATACAGGTCGCCGTAGTTGTCGATGACCAGGAAAACGTCGCCGAACTTGTCGTTCGGGTCCGTTCCCCCGCCACCGGCCGCCCCGAACCGTCGCTCACGGAATTCGGAGATATCGATCTGGTAGTGCTTGAACGCCGCCTCACGGGCACGGATCAAGCCCTCCAGCGTGGCGATGGTCCGCGACACCCCTTCGGAGTCGTTCAGGCTCACGACACTGACGACGTGCGGCAGATCCTCCACCGGATAAAGCGCCGCCCCGATGCAGAAGAAGGTCACGCGCTCCGGGCGATACATCAAAGCGGCTGAGGTCATCAACGTCATCAGAGTGGTGGATTTACCCCGCTGGGCAGTGGCGACCACCATGACGTTGTCCATCTCGGCGTGGACCGCATGAACCCGTTGTACGTGCTCGTCGGGAATGTCAACGATCCCGACCGGAAAGACCAAACCCGGGTTCTGCCCGTAGTCAACGTGCCAGGGCTTATCGCGCCAGTACGCCACCAATGCGTCGACCTGTTCACTGACTTCCAGTGGGGGAAGCCAGATTTGGTGGGGCAGCCGGGCCGGGTGGGAAACCAGCGATTCGCGGATGACGTCGAGGATCTTCTTCTTCTTGAAGCCGTCGCTATGGAAGAGGAACTCGTCAGGTTCCTCGGGTTCGTCGGCAACGGCCAAGGCCGCGGTGTCCTGGGCGCTCAGCGGCTGGTACTCCCAGGTGAGGGGGCGCGGCTGTGAGAAGCTCACGTCGATTGTCTTGTTGACATTCGCGACCTTCTTGGGCAGCACGAACGGCGCCGATAGGTAAAAGCATCGGAACGGCTCCAAGTCGCGCGGGCCGACCTTGAGCAGGGCGTACCCGTTCTCCTTCGACGGCAGGTGCAGCGCTGCGTCGCTCCCGATGACGTCGCGGGAGTCCTCGGCAGTCTCCGCCCGCAACGCCACCCGGAACGCGATGTTGCTCTTGGCCTTGCTCAGCGACGACAAGTCCAGGCGCTGGCCGCCCAGCGTAAAGAACACGTTGCAGCCGCGGCCTTCCTGACCGATGTGGATGACCAGCTGGATCCACTCTTGGTGGTGGTGGAACAGTTCTAGGTACTCGTCGATGATGACCAGCAGGATCGGAACGGGCTCCAGATCTCGGCCGGCCAGCCGCATCTCTTCGTACTCGTTGGCGTCACGTGCACCGGCTTCCTTGAAAAGTCGGTACCTTCTGGCAATTTCGCCGTTGATGGCTTTGCGCATTCGTTCGGCGAGGTGCCGGTCGTCCTTGCCCAGGTTGGACAGCGAGCCCGCAACGTGGGGCAACCCCTCGAGGTCCTGCGCGGCGGATTCGAACTTCATGTCGACGAAGATCACGATGAACGTTTCGGGCGAATGCGTCAGCGCGATCCCATTGCACAACGACAGAAAGAACTCTGACTTGCCTGAGCCGGAGGTTCCGATCACCACGGAGTGAAAACCGAAACCGCCGAAGTCTTTCGCTCGGAAAATGACGTACTGCAATTCGCCGCCGGCTTTCACCCCGACCGGCACCATCGCCCACTTCGGGTCGCCCCGGCCCCGGCTGTCGGCCCACAGTCGGTCGACGTCGAGCTGTCGCGGATCGTTGATCCCCAGCGCCCGCAGCAATTCACCTGCCTGGCTGTCGGTTTCGGACAAATCGCCGGCGCTCATCGGCGACCAGCGCGCCACTGCTCGTGCATACCGGTTGGCCGTGCTCTCGGCGAGCATGTCGGCTACCGCATAGAACGCGCCGCGGTGATAAAGCCGCCCTTGTCGCACGTCGAAACGTTGATCCTCGTCGGCAAAGCCCACGCCGACCCCGGGTCGGGTCGCCAAGCGCAGCACCGTAATGCCGGCCATGCCCTTCTGTCCGGTCACACCCTCCCACTGTTCGGGCGTTCCCACGCTGTCGTCGACGATCACCCAGTGCGGACCCAGCCTTGAACCCGACGACTCCATCGGCGAGGGCATCGACGTCGGGGTGGTCCCCACCGGCGGGGTCCATGGCCCGCGGCCCTTGCGGTGCAACTCGGCGTCCAGCGCGTCCTCCAGCTCGGTCGGCGAGGCGAACACCAGGCGGCGCAGACCACAGGCATCGAACATCTCGTCATGCTGGTTGTGCGGTAGCCACACCAGCCACGACCACAGCTCGGGATGGCGGGTTACAACCATGAGCTTGAGGTCATTCGGGCTGTGATAGACCGCCAGCGAACACAGGATCGAGCGGGCCAGGTTATGCAGTTCGTCGGGATTGCTGCCGATGAAGCTGAAGCCTGGCTTGGAGCGCAGGCTTAAGACCTTGCCGATCCCACGAATCTTGCTTTGCTCGAGAATGAAATCCCGGAGCGCGCCGCCGGTGACCGGTTCGAGCTCCTCTCCGATCGGGACCTCGGGCCATTGCAGTGACACCGCCGAGTCGCTGGCCTGCTGGATGCCGATGCCGAGGCGGACATCGAGAAAATCCTGGTCGTTAGCGCGGCGCTCCCACATCCGCGGCCCGCCGATAACCGTGTCCAATTTCTGCGGATCGCCATGGACAAACAGTTGGCTACGGCGCTGGTCCTGGGCGGCGTGTTGTACTTCGTCCCGGTCTTCATCGAGCTGGCGCAGGTAGATACGTCGCTGCTTTTCCTGCTCGCCCCAGGAGATCCGCCGTCCTCGCCCGAAGCGCCCGCTGAACATCAACGCGCCGAACCCGGCCAGCCCCATCATCGGGAAGAACCCTGACTGCAGTGACCGGACCCCCGAGGTGTACATCACCACCAAGGTGCCGATGATCCCGACCAGCAGCGCCGGAAGCGCGATCATCAGCAGGATGTTGCGAGGCTCGCGCTCCGGCAACGCCAGCGGGGCGGCGACCGCCACCCGCACCGGCGGAACCGCGGGCGCCGGCTTCCGTGCCGCACGTACGAAACCGCGTTTGGACATGCCTAACCTCCCACCTGTTGGTTAGCTTCCGGGATCGGGGCAACCGCGGCGCCGCCAGAGATAGTGTCGCGCGCCAACAGCGCGCTCTCACGGCTGATGGCCGGTCCGGCCGCAAACGTGCGTACGATCGGCCATGGCGCCTGCACGGCGCTGCCCGGATTCAGCCCAAGGGCCTGCAGGGTCTTCTCGTCCCATTGCACCCCGTATCGAACGCCCTGCGGTGAAAGCCAATACAGGCTTTCGCGGCTGTCCGAGGTGGCGACGCCGCTGGTTGTCGCGACGAAGTTTGCCGCTGCCGGCAGCACCAGTGCCTGGTCGGCCTCCACTGAATCGGGATTCCGGTCATCGCGTACCAGCCGAACCAGACGCGGATCCATGCCGATCGGCACCGGCAGCCCCCGCCCGTTGAAGACGCTGATCGTCGCCTGCGGGTCGGTGGACTGCTTCTGCCACGCGACGCAAGTCACCGGATTCGCCGCTGAATCAATGAAATTCAGCTTGCCTGAAGGGTAGTAGCCGACGTCGAGCACGTCGACGACGGGAATGTGAATCAGCTTGTCCGGTGACACCAGAGTCGGGGTGGCAGAGCCCTGGGCGAGTGCGGTGCGGAGCAGATCGGCGACGAAACTGGTGATCTTTTGCACGCCATCGGGCAGCAGCGCGTAAAAGCCGGTGACGACGCCGTTAGAGTCACGCGTCTCCAGCACACTGCCAACCGTCGAGCCCGGCAGCCACGTCGACGGTGTGCCCTGAGCCGGAATCGCTGGAACAACAAGGGGTTCGGTTGCCGGCAGGGCGTCGAAGAGGGCGTTGGAAATCGCGATCGGGTAAGTCACGCCCGGATCGAGACCCAGGTTGAAGGTGACCGATCGGTCGGTCGGGTCGATTTGCGACCGTTGCCCGCCCCATATCACATACGTTGCGTCTTTGTGGGTGACCAGCACGGCCTGCGACGGCGCCAACGGAGCCGCCCGGCCCGCCGTCGACAGCTCTCCGGCGATCGATGTCACCAACGGCGGCGCCCCGCTGCCGTGGGTGGGTGCGGTGTCGCACACCGACCACGCCGACACGGAACTCGTTGTGACGGTGAGACTGTCGGGCACACCGGGAATACCGATCATCGGACCAGTCGGGTACTTGGCGATCTCGGGTGCCTCGACCCAGGTCGGTGTGGCTGCGCTGCCAACGGCCAGCCGCGCAGACGTGAGGTTCAGCGCGGGGTACAGCCGCCCGTTGATCTTCGCATAGACCGCGCCGGTGTCGCGGTTTCCGATGATCGCGGACTGCCCCACCAGACCGGCGGGTTTCATGACGTGCAGGAGCGCCATCCAGCCGATGCCGATGAGAACGAACACAATTGAGAGCGCCACTGCCGCTTGCTGTTTGCGGTCGTCGTGCTTCATCCGCACCGAGAACCGGGTGATCGCAGCCTTCAACCTACGGTTGTAGAAGAGGTGTCCGGAGTTCTGATCTCGGTTCGAGAGATTGAGTGGCACGGTCAGTATCCTTTCGGCGGCCGATGTGCATCCGCCAGGTGCACCAATGCGGCGAGGTTCTCACCGTTTCGGCCGACGCCGTAGCGGTTATGCCCGCGATCCAGCAGCTCGAATGCCTTCAGCGACAACCGATCCCACGTCACTGGAGGGATCCGCCGTACCGTGCTTCGTTTTCGGCTTGGGCCTCTTCCCGCAACGCGGCGATCGCGAGATTCAACCTGTCGGCCAGCTCGCCGTGGGTGTAACCGGACATGACGGTCGGATGCAATATCAATTCGACCAGCCGACCGTCTGAATTGACAACTGCCTGAATATCGCCGAGATCGACACTGTACGTAATCGCCTCGGCCTGCCCGACCAGCGCTTCCCACCTATCGGCCGCCTCGCTCAATTCACGCAGAACCGATTCGACGAGATCCTTGTCGCTGAGCTGCGCGCGACTACCCGACCCCGGCATCATGACAGTATCTCGAGCCCTCCGACCAGCGTCAATTCATTCTCTGCACGCTTGAACGCTGAGGCCTACGGGCCGGCTTTCCATCCGCCGGCCCACGGCACACTGAGCATTTGGAACCAGGCGAAGTGATAATTCGCGTTCACAAGGTTCCCGGTGGCAATGCCCTCAGTGGCGGCCAGCAGCAAGCAATTAAGCAGCAACCCGGCATCGATATCCGGATACTGAGCAAATAGCTGGTAGCGCGAAGTATCGAGGTATACCCGCAATATGTCGATTTCCGCATCGAGGACACCAGTCCCCGCAGCACCCGCCTTGGCCAACGTGTGAACCATCCTGGGCAGACCATCGCGCCAGTGCGTGGCCTCGCCCAGCAGCCAGCCCACGTCGTCGACCGCAGCGAGCTCACGCGGTTGCGACGAGGTGTCGGTGACGTCGTAGTCGGTTGCCCAGCCCAACGGATCGCTGGGGGCGTAGGCCGCCGACATCGTTGTCTGGCCGAGTAACGCCGCCGCGTTGCCCGTGCGTCGGTCCGGGCCCAGCAGCCGGACCTCGGCGGGCAGCGTAATTCCCGGCGGTATCCAGCCGTGCGCAAGGTCCGTCACCAATAACGTGGTCCCGTCCTCACGCTTGCCGACGGCCCAGCGCAACCCGGGTTCCTGCCGTGCCACGAATTTGAGCAGCCGTTCCAGCCGTTCGCGCTCAGACTCCGATTCGGCCAGCAGCTCGGGCTGCCGCGTGGTCGCAGCGTCATCGAGCGCAGGAGCCGACGACACCGGAGGAGTCGGAGGCACCTCAGGCTCCGCATGCCGGGCCGCGGGGGGTTGCCTCGGCGAATCATCGACCGGAGGTTCCATGCGGCGACGGGTCAGGGGTTGCCTCGGCGCGTGATCGACCGGAGTCTGCGCGATCGGTGCGATCTCCTGCAGCACCGCCGCAATCTCCTCGAGCACATCGGTGTCGTCCGACACTGCGGGAGGCAGTGGCGCCAAGAGATCCGGTTCGGCGGATTCCAAGTCGCCAGCCGCCGCCGGTTGCTCGGCCGCGGCGAGCGGTTCGGTCCATCTTTCGTACCGGTCTTCGTGCCCGTCGACTACCGCCGCCTGGTGATGGATTTGCTCCGGAATTTCCGGCTCCGGCGGTGTGGGCCCGTCAGCGGGCCCATTCGTGTCCGTTGGCGCAGGAGCGACGACTCTGAATCGCCGTGTCTTTTCGGTGTCATCGGCGCCATTTACCGGACCATGTTCCGCCGGCAATTTCGGCGTCACGTTACGGAGATGACGAACTGTCGACTCGACTCGCCGAACGGCGAAGGCGCGAGCACCTTTGATCACTCGAGCCTCTTCCGCCAGCCGCACCGGATCAGCCAATCCCGCTCGCCTGATGCCTGAGAGTTCTTCGTTTGCCGAATTGACAATCTTCTGCAAGTCGGCCTTCAGATATTTGACGAGTGGAGCCGTCTCAGCGGTAACTGTCGACAGCTCGGCAGGCCACAACCCGCCCGTCACCCATGGGGTGCAGTCGACCGGAGAGCTGAATGCCGGAATCTTCAGCGATTCTCGGGTAGCTCTCCGGAGGCGCTGACGCGCCGTATTCCGACCGAAGATTGCCACCGGCCAAGCCTACCGTCATCTTCGGATCGGCGACTTCTCTGTTTGGCCGGCTCCACAAAGGCCAGCGCGCTGCCGGTAAAGTACCAGCCCACATCTTTAGGGCGCTGTAAGTGAATTGTGGGAATATCCGAGTCTGGGTAGCGTAAGCGTGTGGCTGATTCCGGGTTGCAACAGCAGCTGAACGAGGTACGCGCACTGCTTGGCCGGGCGCGAGAGTTGTTCGGCGCCAATCCGGTCGAGCCGCCCACCGATATCGCTCCGGATCGAGACGCTGTTAAGACCTGGATCCGCTAGGCCACGCTCGTCACGGCTCCCGGTCGTCTGGGCGCTGAAGCTCATGCGCCACCAACCTGTCGATCGCCATGTCGAGATCGTGGGCGGTCGCAACTTCAGCGGACGGGGTGTAGCCGGCCGCCACGATCTCGCCGCGGACTTCCATCACCGCCTTCAGATACGAGACGTCGGCGGTCAGCAAGATAGCCTCCGCCAAGCTTTCCGCATTAGTGCTCATCGCCGCCTCGCTCAACGTGACGCTGTGCATGTACCCGCCACGGCAAGAGCGGACCAGGATCTGCCCGCTCGGGTGTACGGTGTCGAACGCGGGATCGGCCTCAGTCATTGACTGTCGTCAGGGATACGTTCGAATCTCCGGACGGCCTCTGCTTCGTGCTCTTCCCACATGTTCGCCGATTTAGTCAGGTTCTCGGCTATTTTCGCGTGGCTGTCGGACTGTTGCTCGTAGCACATGCGTCGTTGCTCGAGAAGTTCGCGGCCGGCTTCGCGCAGCTCGCCGAAGATCGGCCCCAGCGAGTCCAGGCTCTGTTGAATTGCCTGGTGCGAGGACGGGAGAGTTCGCAAATACTCGGACGTCTCTTGATGGTGGCCGGCAGCTTCACGCAAGTTGGCGGGCACCACGTGGATTCGGTCTGCCATCCGCTGTCTCCTCTTGATGTGCCGGCGGGCGCCGGATTTCTACTACGCTCTCTCGAGTCTCTCGGCCGTGGCCGGCCTGGTGGGCGCCGGTGGGGCGGTCCTGTCCGGTGCGGCTGTTGCGATCGGTCCAGGAGGATGCTCCCAGCCTAGGAAGCTGGGCCCGTTCACGGTGGAAATGTGCTGGATCTGACCGTTGAGCAGGGCCTTGCTTTGACCGAGGGCAAGAGCGTGGCGATCGGTGAACATGCCGATATCCCCGGTTGTGAGCCGCGACGGGTCGACTGGGTCGCTGACCGCAGTCCCCGGAGGCGGAATGGCAATCCCTTCCTGGCGGAACGCATCTGCGATTGGCATCCCGCCCGCCGCCGCCTTGATGGCTGCGGCGAGCTGAGGATTGGCAGCGGTGACCGTTTCCCCGGTGGGCAGGGTGACGGTCGTCGGGCCGGCGGGCGGCTGGGCCGCCGCGGATTCGGCGTCGTGATGCTCCGCCTGCTCGTCGCCGTCCTTCGCGGAGGGTGCCTGGTCCTCCGGGTCGTCGGGGTCCAGCAGCGCGTTGTCGAGGTCCTTGGGCGAACCCTTGTCCGCGGCGCCTTGCAGCGGCCCGGGCAGCGGAAAGCCGCTCGGCATAGCCAAACTGGGCATCGCTCCCCCGCCCGGGATGCCTCCCCCTCCAAACGCCGGAATACTCGGCATCGTCGGGGTCATCGGCGGCGGTGACGACGGGATCTGTGCCGGCATGTCCTCAGTTAGGAAGCCGGAATCGTCGGCAGGCAGCGAATCAAAGTAGGGCTCCAAGCCGGTATCGGGTGCCGCTGGCCCGCTTTGGCCCGTGCTATCCGCTGCGGAACCAGTGGGCCAACCGGTTGACTGGCGGGATTTGTCCGCACCACCCATCTCGGGCTTGGACGAGTTGTACAGAGACGCCCACGCGGCCATCAGTGCTGAGTTCGACGTGTCGTCAAGGCTTGCACTGGCCACCACGGCGCGGATATCCCTGAGCTTGCCGATCAGGAAGCGCTGAAAGTCACGCGCCCCTGCCGGAGTGTCCAGATCGGATCGCGTTGTGACCGCCGCCTCGATATCGTGCTGCAGTCTGTCCAACGCCTCCCGACCCTCGGCGTTCCTTTGGTGCGCATTGAGAACTGCCGTAACCACTTGCAGGTCGATCTGAGCAGTCGCCGAATTCTGATGTGCCAGAGCGGCTTCTGCGTCTCTGATGGTGTCGGCTGCCGCGCCCTCCTGACGATCGGAGGCGGGATTGTCAGGTTGCGGACCCGCTGGCCGACGGCCGGCAGGTCCCGTCCGCGGCGGGACCATCATCTCCCCCGTCCTCGAGTCGAACAGATCCGGATGCTGTTGGCGGATCGTGGCAATAATTCCGTCGAGCCTTTGCGGGCTTGCTGTAAATATCGTCACCAAATCCGTTATGTCTTGCGGTGTCAGACCGGCCAGCCAGGCTGCCGGGTCGCCCGTGCATTCCTTGATGTGCTCGACCGCGGCGAGCACATCGTCAGGCGTCGCCATTGCTCAGGAGAGCGACGTTGCATGCGAGAGCGGATCGGTCTGCGGCCCCAACATGCTGGCGACAGTAGCCAGGGGCTTCGTTCTCGACAATTCACAAGTACACAGCGGTGTCCGGCAACGCGACGGCAGCGAAGCGCTAGCCGGCGGAGGCGTTGTAGTGCGCCGTCAACTTCCCCAACAAGGCCTTTCTCGCGGCGTCGAGCTCGTGGGCATCGGACACCACCGCCAGGATTTCTCGTTGCTTGGTGATCAGGAACTTCTGGAACTCCCGCGCCCCCATCGCGGTATCGAGCCCAATGGCGGCCTGGTTCGCCACTGCGAGGTCGATGTCGGCCGCGATCGCGTCGAGCCGCCTGATCCCGTCGACCGTTGCGGCATGCGCGCTGGCAAGCGCTTCCGTGAGAGCAAGGTCGGCCTCCGCGGCCGCCGCATGTTGTCTCGATAGCGCGGCTTGCGCGTCCCCGATAGCGCCGATCGACTGTCCGGCCTGGTCCGCCATGGCTTGACCGTACTCACGGGCTGAGCGCTCAACAACCATCACCATCACCCCACTGGGCGCCGGATCTGCGCGCCGGTGCCTAGCGGGCTGATCCGGACCGTAGCGCCGGCATGGGGTGCTTCGACGACCAGATTGTTGCCGATCGCCATCTGCACGTGTCCGGTGCTGGGGAACACCAGGTCGCCCGGGCGGACCTGTGAGCGCGGGACCGGGATTCCGTCATATATCTGCTGATAAGTGGTGCGGTCCAAGTGGATTCCTGCCCGCGCGTAGGACCACTGGGTCAGCCCCGAACAATCGAACTGGTCGGGCCCGGTTGCGCCCCAAACATACGGCCTGCCCAGCCGTGACAACGCTGCCCGCACCGCGATACCGGCACGAGTGTTGGCCGGCGGCAACCGCAGCCCGGCCCGGTGACTGCCGCGTGGCATGACTCGGTAGTGCAAGGCGCGCAACGCCGCCTCATGCCGACGGGCGTGCTGACGGGCGTCCAATACATGCGCTCGTTGAGCCCGCAGCCGCGCCACCCGACGACGCATCGCCTCGCGCTGCGCCATCGGCGTGTCCGGTATTGCGGTGTCGGCGCGGGCCTCGTCGAGGACATTCTGGGTCAGGGTGCGGGCGTTGGCGTGATCCCGGTACGCGCGCGAAGCGGTCGCGGCGACCGCGGCATCAATTGTGGCGGCCGATCGCAAAGCTTTCCGGCTACGGTCAACTGCTGACCGGTAAAGCTCTTGTCCCCCACCGGTATTCAGTCCCACAGCTCGCTCCAACATCTTGTCGTACTGCGCCGCCTCGACGTCCACCGGTACTGGACGAGCAGGGCCGGCAAACAGTTGGTGCGCATGGCTTAACGCCGCCAGTTCGTTCCCGCTCACCATGCTTCTCCTTCGCTGGTGTCGTCGTCACTCCCATTGCCGTCGGCCAGATCAGCGAAGGCGCGCACGCGTGGTAGCGCTCCCGGCGGGATGACGCCCCGATTCCGGATGTCCCACATTTCCGCGGCACTGACTCCGAGCAGCGCCGCGATGACCGGCTCCGGCAGCGATGACTGGGCGCACGCCCGGTCGAACCGCGCACTAAGACTCATCGGCATGCGCTCCAGGAGCGCACCGCGCGTTGTCTCCAAGGCCTGCAGATGCCGCATCAACCGTCCTGCCGAAGCTGTGTCGGCGTTGACCGCGACCCGCCAGGAGTTGGCGGCCAGCATCTCAGCCTTCACGCACTGTCCGATCACAGAGAGAATATACGTCTCATATTCGTTTGATGTCGCCTCGGGCAGTCGTTCGATCACCGAGTTCAGGGCATCGAGCTGAGCTTCGGCGTATCCCTCGAGTACTTGGGTGTCGGTGTGCCGGTCCACGACAATCGGCCCGGTGGGTCGCACAGGCCTGTGTTCTGCCGGCGCGACGGCCGTCAGCCGCTCCAGCTCGGCGGCCGGATCAGCGGCGACCACGAGTCGCGAGTAGGTACCCGGCGGCAGGCCGAGCCCGTTCTCTACCTTCTGAACGGTGCTTTTATGCGGCTTACGGGCACCTCGCTCGAGGTAGCTCAGGCCCATGATGCTCACGCCGGTTGCCGAGGCGAAGTCGGCCAGCGACCAGTCGCGCGACTCACGCAGTTCCCGGATGGCCGCCCCTGCGGATTCGCGGCTCACCGCGGCGCTCCGGGCATATTCGAATACTACACAGGCGTACCCCTTGTCCTCGGTATATACGTTTTCATCACGTTTCTCTTGTCAAGGCCCATCATCTATGTATATGCTTCTGAATACGTTTAGGGCTGAAGGAGACATACTGATGGGGCATCCATGTTCGGTCAACCCGGAATTGTGGTTCGGCTACGCCGACGACGACGGCGGTGACGGTGCCGCCAAGGCACGCGCTTATGAACAGTCGGCCACCGAGGCGCGGCTGCTGTGCCTGCGGCGGTGCCCACTGGCACAACAGCGATTGTGCGCGCGATACGCAGCCGAGAACCGGGAAGAATACGGCGTGTGGGCAGGCGTCAAACTGCCCGGCGGCCAGTACCGCAAGCGTGAACAGCTGGCTGCGGCACACGCCACCCTGCGCCAGATCGCGGCCGGTGAGATCAACTCACGACAGCTGCCCGACAACGCCGCGCTGCTGGCGCGACGCGAGGGCGACACCGTTGCGGTGACCGCCACGGTGTTTCATCTGCCGATCCGCCACGTCGGGCCACAGACGGCGGCCTGACTCGTTGCAACGGTTGGGTTGAACCGGCTGACAGGGGGTAATACCAGGGCAACCGACACAGGGGCTCGATGGCCCGCGGCGACGACGATGATGATGCCGGCATGATTCGGGGGGTCCCCCCGCTTGCGGGGGAGAGTGACGCACATGACCCGCGGCGACGACGATGATGATGCCGGCATGATTCGGGGGGGTCCCCCCGCTTGCGGGGGAGAGTGACGCACATGACCTTTGACCTGACGCCGACGGCGGCCCAACAGGACCTGGCGCGGCGCACCCACGAGTTCGCCGAGTCGGTCGTTCGTCCTGTCGCCCTTGACTATGACCAGCGCCAGGAGTTCCCCTGGCCGGTGCTGGAGGAAGCCGCGCAACGCGGCTTCTACAGCCCGCTGTTCTACCGCGACCTTATCGGCGATCCGACCGGTCTTTCGTTGCCGATGTTCATGGAGGAGCTGTTCTGGGGTTGCGCTGGAATCGGTTTGGCGATCGTCATGCCGGCGCTGGCGCTTTCGGCCATCGGGCAAGCTGCCTCTCCGGAGCAGATGCTGGAGTGGGCGCCGGAGTGTTCTGGAGTGGGCGCCGGAGTGTTTCGGAACCCCGGGCGACCTCAAGCTCGCGGCGCTGGCGATCTCGGAGCCGGAGGGTGGCAGCGACGTACGGAATCTGCGGACCCTCGCGCGGCGCGACGGCGGCGACTGGGTGATCGACGGTCACAAGATGTGGATCGGCAACGGAGGTATCGCCGACGTGCATGTGGTCAACGCGGTCGTCGACGAAGATCTCGGTCACCGCGGCCAGGCGTTCTTCATCGTCCCGGGCGGCACACCCGGCCCAGCTCGATTTGGAAGCCGGCGCCCGGGTGACGCTGGATCTCGACCCGGCTTTCGAACACGGCGTGCTGTGCGACCAGGGCGCCGTCGCCATGGACGGCGCCGCGCTGGCCGTCGGCGACCTCGGCTATCACGGCCCGGGCAGCTCCGCACTGGTGCTACAGAACGACGGCGATCAGCCCGGTCGCGTTTTGCTGCTGGGCGGCACACCGTTCACCGAGCAGCTGGTGATGTGGTGGAACTTCGTCGGACGAAGCCACGACGAGATCGCCGAGTACCGACGGCAGTGGGAAGAGGCCGACGAACGCTTCGGCGCCGTGTACGGCTACCAGGGGACTTCGGCAAGGCTGCCCGCACCCGCACTGCCCACCACCCGGCTGCGGCCACGCCCCTCCGCCGCCGATAGACCGGATAGCTAAGGAACGCAGATGACCACAGACAAGACCGGCGCCCAGACCACCGTTAGCGCCGCAAACGGGAAGTACACCATCGCCGTCGACGGCGAGACCGTCGGGCTCGCCGCCGTCGCTGACCACCACAACCAGCGGGTTTTCTACCACACCGAGGTCGATGAACGGTTCGGCGGACGCGGCTTGGCGAACATCCTGGTGGGGGAAGCTCTCGAGGCGACCCGTGCGGACGGCAAACGCGTCGTCGCCCTCTGCCCGATGGTTGCCGCGTTCGTCAAAAAGCACCCGGAGTTCAGCGACATCACTGACCCGGTCACTCCGGAGATCCTGCGGTGGGCGGATACCCTCTAGGCGCAATACCCGTCGCCGCCTTATCGGCATAATCAGTTGCGTGCCACAAACACACACGGCGAAAGCGCTCGCCAACCCAGATCAGCCGCACCGCGCCCTTTTGCACGAGTTGGAGCGCTACATCGAGGCCCACAATCCCGACGTGACCGACGTCAACGTGGTCAGCGCGACGGACACTGGTCAAGCCGACAAGAGCCATAAGCCGGTCCGACACTGGTACCACGTCACGTACGAAGCCTGAGAGGCCGCCACCTAGAGACCGCTGCGGGTGCCGATCACCTGGACGGTGACCGCCAGAATCACCGTGCCGAACAGGTACGAGACCATCGCTTGCTGCAACACCGAGAGCCTAATTGCGCGATTCTTCAAGGTCATGTTAGTCACTCCGTAGGTCACGGCGATGGTGAACGCCAGATAGGCGAAGTCGGCAAGGGCGGGCTTGTCGTCTTGATTGAAGTCAATCCCGCCCACCGGTTCGGTGTAGTACTGCACCGCGTAGCGCCGGTGTGTCAAACCCGCCACCACAAGCTTCCGTAGTGCGAGATGCTTGACCGATGGAGCATTACCGCCGCGATAACCTGGTCTTCGATGTCCGTGATGCCGGACCGCCTGACGGATCTGTTGTGGTGTTGCTGCACGGCTTCCCGCAACGCAACGACAGCTGGAACGCGGTCATCGACCGGCTCGCCGCCGAGGGCTATCGGTGCCTGGCGCCCAATCAGCGGGGGTATTCACCCGGCGCCCGGCCATTCCGCCGCCGCGACTACCGCATGTCGGAACTCGTCGCCGACGTCGGCGCACTGATCGACGCCAGCGGTGCGCGGCAGGTGCACCTTGTCGGGCACGACTGGGGCGCTGCAGTCGCGTGGGCCGCCGCGGCCGAAATGTCCGACCGGCTGGCAACCGTGTCGCCGATATCAGTGCCGCATCCCGGCGCGTTCATGAAATCGCTCGCGACCAGTCGTCAGGGTCTGGCGTCCTGGTACATGTACGTCTTCCAGTTACCACGGATACCGGAATGGCTGTTGACGAGCCGCAACGGCGCTTTCGCCTCCGAATTCCTGCGGCGGAGCGGGCAGACTCCAGCCGCTGTCGAGCGCGACGTACAGGCGATGAGTGAGCCTGGCGCCATGACGGCGGCCCTCAACTGGTACCGCGCGATCCCATTGTCCGACCTGCGTAGCAACAACCAAAAGATCTCTGTGCCAACGCTGTACGTGTGGAGCGACCGTGACGTCGCGTTGCTTCCCAAAGCAGCCCATGACACCGCTCGATACGTCAGCGGAGAATACCGGTTCGAGATCCTGCCCGATGTTTCGCACTGGATACCAGAGGAACAACCCGACAAGCTAGCTGATCTCCTGCTCGACTGGTTCGCCGCTCACCAAGTCCTCCGGGAATGAATCGCCGATTCACCGTAACGCCATCGCGTAGACGCTGCCACTCGAGGGAACGGATGCCGATTGGCCCCACCGCACTTTTGGTGGGCGAAGGGGGACTTGAACCCCCACGTCTACCAGGTAAAACACCGGTTTACCTGCGGTTTCGCTCCGTCTCCTTCCAGTTCAGTCCCGCTCGTTACCTGCGGTTTTGTTTTCGGGTCTTGACGGCGTCAAGAGCAGTGGCCTGCGGCACCGACCTGATGAACCCCTTCTGACACCAATCGCCGCTGGAAGCGGTAGGCCATCATGCCGCCTGGCCTGGAACCTCACGGTCGGAACGCTCCCGCCAGCTCGTATCTCGCTACCGGTATCCCGGATCCGCTGCTGAGCCCATTGGTCGGCCACGCGAATGCCACGACGAGGCCGCCGGGGCGAGGCGGTCCGTGCGCGTCGCGTCGGTTAGGCGGGACGCTCGTTTTCGTAAAACCACAGCCGTGGCCAACAAGCGTCTGCTGGATTTTGTTCTTCAGGCGGGGTCTCCGTCCATGCATCCCGCAACAGGGCGGGTGTCATGAACCGACTGAGCACTTCGAGTTTGTCATCCAAGGGAAGGGACCGTGGCATCACGATCGATATTTCGTCGCCCGTCTTATTGGCCAAGACGCAGAGTATGAGGCGGGAAACCAGTCCAAGACAGGAACGAATCCTCCCCGCATCCGGCCATTCACTGAACGGCGGCACTGGCAGCCGAACTATGCCCACAAAGTCCTCGTCCGCCTCGACAAACAGTTGCTGGTCGGAAAATTCTGGTTCGAGTTCCTCAAATGCGACGAGGAACTCCCACAGGTCCTCGGGCATACCATCGCCGACGTGCAAGATGTTGGCCTTGGTGTACAGAATTTTCGACTTAAACCAGGTACTCCCGAGTGCCCCGACGACAACGGCACAACCGGCCCCCGACCCCAGCCCTCCCTCCACCCCCAGCGCGGCTGATGATGTTGCGAACTATCTGCAAAGTCTGCACGACGAAGGTATTACAGGCATCAATGGAGACGACAGCCTCGTCGCCGAGGGCCATAATGTCTGCACCGACCTGGAGAAGGGATATACCCATCTCCAAGAGGTCAATGCCCTACTGGGGGCGAACCCTGAAATGGACCGCGAGGGAGCCATGAAGGTCGTGACATACGCCAACATATTCCTGTGCGTGAATGTCGACATCTATGACACCACTATTCCACCGCTGGCGCAGCAATAATGACAAGGTGTGGCCCAGGTTTGGGCGGGCGGTTCGAGTCCGCAACGCAAGTCATGGTCCCCGAGCCTGGCAGGAGATAGTCCAGTTCTAGTAGTGGCCATCATCTTCGCCCCGTCGGCACACGCGCAGCAGATCGGTCAAGGCGACCAGTGTTACAACTGGCATGCCACAACGCAAGACAGCAACGGCAACACGCTGACCTGCACCCACCCCGCTGACAGCGGACACATGATGTATTGGGAGTACGGCGGCCCGCAAGACACGGGATAGAAGGGGACCAGAGGTGAAGAATGTCATCATCGGAGGAGTGGTCGCCCTTGCGGCGGCCATTACCTTTACTCCACTGGCACACGCTGACGGTAACGCGGCCAATCTCGACCAGCTCGTCGGGCAGGCCTACACCCAGTTCCAACATGGCTGCACGCCGAGCATGTCGCCGCAGTTCCAGCGCATCCAGTGGGACAGCCCCCCTGGTGGCCAAGGTGGGTCGGGGCGCATCATCGACGCCACCCCCGGCCTAGGTGGTCCGTTCAAGGTGTACTGGAACCTTGGCAACGGCCCGTTCCCTGGTGCGCAAAAGATCGTACCGGCGCAACCCGAGGGCTACTGGGACATCGTCTTCGAGTTCTGCTGAGAACGTGAAGAAGGCAATGAAGAAACTGCGTGCTTTTGGGCCCATTGTGCAGACCGACGAGGCGGCTTTCGTGCACCTGCAGGGCTGGGCAATCGTGCCCAGCGAAGACGGCACGCGCTTCACAAATGACGGCACCGGCCACGGCATGTTCGTATGGCAATGGTCGCGTCAGTCGCTCGCCAGCCTCGCTACCGCACTGCAGATGACGAACAAGCCGGACGACGACTTGTCAACTGCCGCTATCGATGTCGAGCGTGATTCCGAGTTGAAGTTTTGAGACCTCTCTTACGAAAATGAGGTGACCACAACGCGGTGAGGACAGTCCGAGGTGACCCGCCGGTCGTTCCGGTGGCATTGGGTGGCTGGGGGTGTTCGTTATGCGGTGTGGGTGATTGGTTCGAGGGTGACGCGGTAGCCGAGTGATTCAAGTTGCCTGACCGCTCGGGCCTTCGTCTTGGCGGGGACGCGCCGGGTGTAGTAGTCGGGACCGGGGTCGCGGTAGAACTCGCCGTTGGTGAGCATGTTCCAGGCGGCGACGAGCATCGCATGCTCCACGGCCACAAGGGCTTTCATCGGGCCTCGGTGG
>NZ_JBKQTQ010000306.1:0-3160 GCF_052143115.1 Mycobacterium sp. | reverse complement strand
TGGCCCGGCCGGAGGAAGCCGCCGCCCCGGTGCTGTTCTTCGCTTTCCGACGCCGCCTCGTTCCTCACCGGTCAGGTGATCAATGTGAGCGGCGGCCTGACGATGGCAGGATGAGCCAATGAGCACTGACAAAGCGCCGGCTTTCGACCCGCACGACCCGCTCTGCCTCGACGCGTCGCTGTCCGACGACGAGATCGCAGTACGCGACACGGTTCGCCAGTTCTGCGCCGAGAATGTCGTTCCGCATGTCGCGGAATGGTTCGAAATCGGTGATCTTCCTGTCCGCGAACTCGCTAAGCACTTCGGAAAGCTTGGCCTGCTCGGCATGCATTTGGAGGGCTACGGCTGCGGCGGGGCGTCGGCCGTGCACTACGGACTCGCGTGTACCGAACTAGAGGCCGCCGACTCCGGTATCCGGTCGATGGTGTCGGTGCAGGGGTCGCTGGCCATGTTCGCGATCTGGAGATTCGGCTCCGAGGAGCAGAAGCAACAGTGGCTGCCCGGCATGGCCGCAGGCGAACTGCTCGGCTGCTTCGGGCTGACCGAGCCCGATGCCGGATCTGACCCGGCGTCTATGACAACCCGGGCACGGCGCGACGGGTCGGACTGGATCCTCAACGGCCGCAAGATGTGGATCACCAACGGCTCGGTCGCCGACGTCGCAATCGTCTGGGCCGTCACCGACGACGGGATCCGCGGCTTCATCGTCCCCACCGACACGCCTGGCTTTTCCGCCAACACCATCCACCACAAGCTCTCGCTGCGGGCTTCGATCACCAGCGAGCTGGTGCTCGACGACGTGCGGCTGCCTGATGATGCCCTGCTGCCCGAGGTGAAGGGGCTCAAAGGCCCGCTGTCATGCCTGTCGGAAGCACGCTACGGCATCATCTGGGGCTCGATGGGCGCCGCGCGCTCGGCATGGCAGGCCGCACTGGACTACGCCAGCCACCGCACCCAATTCGATCGTCCGATCGCCGGATTCCAGTTGACCCAGGCCAAACTCGTCGACATGGCCGTCGAATTGCACAAAGGCCTGTTGCTCGCGCTGCAGCTGGGACGACTCAAAGACAGCGTCGGACTGCGTCCGGAGCAGGTCAGCTTCGGCAAGCTCAACAACACCCGTGAGGCGATCGAGATTTGCCGGACCGCACGAACCATTTTAGGCGGCAACGGAATTTCGCTGGAGTACCCGGTGATCCGGCACATGGTCAACTTGGAATCGGTGCTGACCTACGAGGGCACTCCGGAGATGCATCAGCTGATCCTGGGCCAGGCGATCACCGGTATGGACGCCTTCCGCTGACAGGAGTATCCAAATGAGCGCACGCCTGGAATACACCTCCGAGCATCAGCAGTTCCGGGAACTGGTCCACGATTTCGTGCAACAAACGGTGGTCCCGGCCCACGAACGCTGGGAGAAGGCCGGATGTCTGGACCGCTCCCTGTTCACCGAAGCGGGAAAGCTTGGACTGCTCGGCTTTTCAGTCGCTGAGGAATTCGGCGGGCCGGGTGTCGACGACTTTCGCTACAACGCGATCGTCGTCGAAGAACTCCAGCGGGTCGGCGCGGCGGCCGAAGCTGTCGCCATCTCGCTGCAGAACGACATCGTGCTGCCCTATCTCACCGACCTGACGACACCCGAACAACAACAACGCTGGTTACCGGGCGTGGTGACCGGCGAGACGATCATCGGCATCGCAATGACTGAACCGGGCGCCGGCAGCGACCTAGCCGGGATCCGCACCACCGCGGTGCGTGACGGCGATCATTACGTCGTCAACGGCGCGAAAACCTTTATCTCCAATGGGCAGACCGGGGACCTGTTCATCATCGCGGTACGCACCGCACCCGATCGTCACAAGGGGCTATCGCTACTGGTCGTCGACCCGAACACGCCGGGCTTTTCCCGCGGCCGAAACCTGGAGAAGATCGGCCTGCATGCCCAGGACACCAGCGAGCTGAGCTTCACCGATATGCGGGTTCCCGTCGACAACCTGCTCGAGGAGGAAGGCAGGGGCTTCTATCAGCTGATGAACAACCTTCCGCAGGAGCGGCTTTCGCTGGCGGTGGGTGCGGTGGCTGCCGCCGAAGGGGTACTGGCCGAAACCCTCGAATATGTGCGGCAGCGAAACGCCTTCGGCTCCCCGATCTCCGGCTTGCAGAACACCCAATTCGTGCTCGCCGAGCTGGCCACCGAAATCGATCTTGCACGAACCTATCTCGACGACTGCATCGCCGAGCACTTGACCAGCGAGCTCACCGCAGCCAGGGCGGCCCGGCTGAAATGGTGGACCACCGAACTGCAGGTGCGCACCGCAGACCGCTGCCTGCAGTTGTATGGCGGTTACGGCTATATGCGGGAGTATCCGGTATCGCGCGCGTTCGTCGACGCCCGCATCCAGACGATCTACGGCGGAACCACCGAGATCATGAAGACGATCATCGCCAAGGATCTCGGCATCTAGGTTGCCATAGTCGGCGAAATCGGTCGCCATGACGTGGAAACGCGACCGCCGCACCGCTGCGCGGCCATCGAGGCCCGCGGGTACAGCCTCGACGAATACATCCGGCTGCAGACGCGCCATGTGCTCAATTCGTTGATACCAAAAGGCTGATTGTGCCGCCCGCGCCGCTTGATGCCGTGCCTGACAGCCCTGGCCTATACCATACCCCGTAGGGTATATTCACGAACAGGTCCGCGGCGCCCTGCACCAAAGGTCACCTAACACAGGGGCCAAATGGCCCTGGATACCCCCGCGGTGCAGGCGTGAAGCTACTAGCGACAAGGACGAGGCCACGAATGAGGAAGCTTCAATGTTGACCTTTCTCAAGCGGGCTTGGGTACCGCTCATCGTCGTGGTGGCGGTTGCCCTCGGCGGTGTTGCCGTCAGTCGGCTCCGCGGCGTTTTCGGCTCTGACGCGATCTTTAGGGCGACCGGCAGCAGTGCCGAGCCACTCGAGCCCTCCCATGTCAAGCAGGTGACGTACGAGGTTTACGGGCCCGGCGACACCACGGGAAGCGTTAGCTACTTAGATAAGAACGCCCAGCCGGAACAGTCGAACTTCACCGGCCTGCCCTGGACCTTTACGATCACGACGACGGTGCCGGCCATTATCGCCAACGTGGTGGCACAAGGCAACAGCGACAACATCGGGTGCC
>NZ_JBKQTQ010000305.1:0-2911 GCF_052143115.1 Mycobacterium sp. | reverse complement strand
ACCGCAGACGACAACCGGGGCGTCGGCCGCGGCGAGCACGCAGGCGGCGGCGTCTCAGACGATCTCCACGGCACTGCAGGGGCTCACATCGACGGCGGCGACCAACGCGACGTCTGCATCGGCTCTGTCTACGCTGTCGGACCTATCGGAAATCATTCTGTTCGTGCCGGGTGTGGCCCAGGCTGGGCTGACGCCATTGAACACCACCGGTTTATTTACCGACTTATCGTTCGACGACGATGAACTCCACTTTGAGGGGTTGGAAAGCACCGGCCAAGATATCTTGAAGACGTTCACGTTCAACGGTTGGAAATTGCCACCCGATGTCGCCCTCGAGAGCCTGATGACGCGGCCGGTGATGGCGTTGGGCCCGGCGGAGGTCCCGTCGGTGACGGCGGGTCTGGGTCAGGCGCCATTGGTCGGGGGATTGTCGGTGCCGCCAGGCTGGACTGTGGCGGCACCAGAGATCAGGCTTGCCGCGGTGACACTGCCGTCCACCAGCTTGGGCGCCGCCCCAGAAGTCATGGCAGCCAGCCCCGGAACCCTCTTCAGCGAGATGACCCTGGCAAACATGGCCAGCCGCGCCATCAGCGGCACCACTACCCGAGGATGTCAGGAGCGCACCGGGTCGATTTCCCGCTCCCGCCCCATATCGACGCCCACGTCGCCGAGCGGCCACGGGACGACAATCGCCGCCGACATTCGCGAATTCGCTGAAGCACTAGTCACACTCGGCGACCTACGCGATTCAGGGCTCCTCACGGACGAGGAATTCAACGACCAGAAGGAACGCCTTCTCGCGCGCTGAATCGGGACATTTCGTGGGCCATAACAGCGCGAAAAACACTGCGGCTCCGCGCACTAAGTCGTTGTTGCGCAGCCCCCTCAGTCGTGGCGTTCATGAGGCGCCGCGGGGGATACCCTGTCGGAGGTCCGAGGTACAACATCGCAGTGGCCGAACCGCACGACGAGTTCGAAGAGGCGGCTTAATCCGTTCTCGGCCGGCACGCGGTACCTAGCTCAAAGTCGATGGTCTCGATGTCGCGCACGACGCTGAGCGTGCGGATTAATGCGTCAGTTATGCGATCGACAGCTCCCGGCGTAGCTGGGCCAGCGGCTCGGGTGCCGATCCTGCCGCTGCGCGCGCCGACGCGCTTACACCGTCACCCTCACCCCAGCGGCGTAAACCCCATCCCGGGTCACCGTTATTTTCGGATTAGACAAGACTCAAGCAAAGGTGTGTTATCCACCCATAGATGATGCGGTTCACAGAGAGGAGGCGAATGTGACAGCTGAACTGGGCATGGGCGCGGTGGTTTCCGCTGATCAGTGGCGCGACAAGAAGCGTTGTCTGTGGTTGATGGGGCTGATCCCTCCGACGATGTTGTTCGTGGTATGGCCGATCGTGTGGGCGATGAACCAGTTCGGCTGGCAGAGCGCGTCGCAGGTGTTCTTCTGGGTCGGTCCGTTCCTGGTGTACATCTTGTTGCCGGCGCTGGAGCTGCTCGTGGGGCCAGAAGGGCAGAACCCACCCGATGAGGTGATGGAGCGGCTGGAGAACGATAAGTACTACCGGTACTGCACCTACGCCTACATTCCGTTCCAGTACGCCAGCGTCATCGCGGGTGCCTATTTGTTCACCGCGTCGGACCTGAGCTGGCTGGGCTATGACGGGCCACTGAACTGGCCGGCCAAGATCGGCCTGGCGCTGTCCTTCGGGATGCTGGGCGGCATCGGCATCAACACCGCCCACGAGCTCGGGCACAAGAAGGACTCGCTGGAACGCTGGCTGTCCAAGATCACGCTGGCCCAGACCTGTTACGGGCACTTCTACATCCAGCACAACCGCGGCCACCATCTCCGTGTCGCCACCCCGGAAGATCCGGCCTCGGCGCGGTTCGGCGAGACGTTCTGGGAGTTCCTGCCCCGCAGTCTCTGGGGCACCCTGCGCTCGGCCTGGCAGTTGGAGGTCCAGCGGATGCGCCGGCTGAACAAGAGTCCGTTCAATATCGGCAACGATGTGCTCAACGCGTGGCTGATGTCGGTGGTGTTCTGGGGGGTGCTGGTGGCGGTTTTCGGCCCGGAGTTGATTCCGTTCGTGATCATTCAGGCGGTCGTCGGGTTCACCCTGCTGGTGGCGGTCGACTATCTGGAGCACTACGGGCTGTTGCGGCAAAAGACGCCCAGTGGTCAATACGAGCGATGCGCACCCGAACACAGTTGGAACTCTGACCATTTGGTCACCAATCTGTTCCTGTATCACCTGCAGCGGCATAGCGATCACCATGTCAACTCCACCCGCCGCTATCAGGCGCTGCGCAGCGTCGACGGTGCGCCGAGTCTGCCCAGCGGTTATGCGTCCATGATTTCGCTGACCTACTTCCCGCCGCTGTGGCGGCGGGTGATGGACCATCGGGTGCTGGAGCACTACGACGGCGATATCACCAGGGTGAACCTGGACCCCCGCCGGCGCGAGAAGATCCTCGCCCGCTACGGCGCCGTGGATCCGACCTAGAAGGAGAAAGTCGGTGGCATCGGCGCGTTGCCCAGCAGGTCATCCGCGAGAGGACTTTCCGGCCGGCGCACCGTGGAGCGCCGTTCCGTCGGACTGGAACTGCCCGGATTGTGGTGTGTCTCGTCATTGGTTGACTGCTTGGAGCGCGACGCGTCCGCGGGCGGCGGTAGGTCGCATCGGTGAGCACGGCCAGCTCCGATTGTTGCCTGATGCCGGTGAACTGGTAGCCCACGTGATAAACCGAGACGCCCATCACGAGTTCGATCGGTTCGAACCCGGCCCCATGCAGCAGCGCGGGTCGCGATCATCGACCAACGCCTAAGGTCTGATGTTGTGGCGCCGCACGCGAAGGTCGTCTCCAAGACCCCACCCCCGACGGCCTAATCTGCGTCGGCG
>NZ_JBKQTQ010000304.1:0-16236 GCF_052143115.1 Mycobacterium sp. | reverse complement strand
CCACCACCGGCCCGAAGATCTCCTCCTGGAAGATCCGCATCTTGTTGTTGCCGCTGAAGATCGTCGGCTGCACGTAGAAGCCGCCGGCCAGGTCTCCGCCCAGGTCGGCCCGCTCACCGCCGGTGATGACCTTGGCGCCCTCGTCCTTGCCGATTTCGATGTAGGACAACACCTTTTCCAGCTGGTCGTTGGAGGCCTGGGAGCCCAGCATCGTCTCGGTGTTCAGCGGGTCGCCCTGCCGGACCGCCTTGGTCCGGATCGCGGCCAGCTCCAGGAACTCGTCGTGGATGTCCGCTTGAACCAGGCTGCGCGACGGGCAGGTGCAGACCTCGCCCTGATTGAGGGCGAACATGGTGAAGCCCTCCAGAGCCTTGTCCTGGAAGTCGTCGTTGGCGGCCATCACGTCGGAGAAGAAGATATTGGGGCTCTTGCCGCCCAACTCGAGGGTGACCGGGATCAGGTTCTGCGACGCGTATTGCATGATCAATCGCCCGGTGGTGGTCTCCCCGGTGAACGAGACCTTGGCGATCCGGTCGCTGGACGCCAGCGGCTTGCCGGCCTCGACCCCGAACCCGTTGACGATGTTGACCACCCCGGCCGGCAACAGGTCACCGACCAGCGACATCAGGTAGAGCACGGAGGCGGGCGTCTGCTCGGCAGGTTTGAGCACCGCCGTATTGCCGGCCGCCAGCGCCGGCGCCAGTTTCCACGCGGCCATCAGGATCGGGAAGTTCCACGGAATGATCTGCCCCACCACGCCGAGCGGCTCGTGGAAGTGATACGCGACGGTGTCCTCGTCGATCTGCGACAGCGAACCCTCCTGAGCGCGGATCGCCGCGGCGAAATAGCGGAAGTGATCCGCTGCCAGCGGAATGTCGGCGGCTAGCGCCTCCCGGATCGGTTTGCCGTTGTCCCAGACTTCGGCGAGCGCCAGCGACTCGCTGTTCTCCTCGATACGGTCCGCGATCTTGTTCAAGATTGCCGCTCGCTCGGCCGGGGCGGTCTTACCCCACGCCGGTGCCGCGGCGTGGGCAGCGTCGAGCGCCTTGTCGATGTCGGCCCCGTCGGAGCGCGGCACCTCGCAGAACGCCTGGCCGGTGACCGGCGTCAGATTCTCGAAATACCGGCCGCCCGCCGGGGCGACCCACTCGCCCCCGATGAAGTTGCCGTACCGCGATTCATACGACATCAGCGCCCCAGCGGAGCCCGGACGTGCGTAGACGGTCATGAGATCAGCTCCTCGTTCGACGGTGTTATACAGGTCACACTACCGCCGCCGTCACAATGAGTCGCATGCCCGACGACCCCTATCTGTGGCTGGAAGACATTGCCGGCGAAGAGGCGCTGGACTGGGTGCGCGCCCGCAATGAGCCCACGCTGGCCGAGTTTTCCGGCGAGGAGTTCGAGCGAATGCGCACCGAAGCGCTCGAGGTGCTCGACACCGATGCCCGGATCCCCTACGTGCGCCGTCGCGGCGACTATCTGTACAACTTCTGGCGCGACGCCGCCAACCCGCGCGGGCTGTGGCAGCGCACCACACTGGACAGCTACCGCAGCGATAGCCCGGACTGGGACGTGCTGATCGACGTGGATGAGCTCGCTCGCGCTGACGACGAGAACTGGGTGTGGGCCGGCGCCAACGTCATCGAACCCGACCACACACGGGCCCTGATCAGCCTGTCCCGCGGCGGCTCGGACGCAGCTATCGTGCGTGAATTTGACATGCACACAAGGGAATTCGTCGCCGACGGGTTTGCCCTGACCGAGGCGAAGTCCGGAACCAGCTGGGTCGATCCGGACACGCTGTTGGTAGGCACCGACTTCGGCACTGACTCGCTGACCGAATCCGGCTATCCGCGCATGGTCAAGCGATGGCGCCGGGGGCAATCGGTGGAGGATGCGCAGACGGTGTTCGAAGGCCCGCCCAGCGACGTCATCGTGGCCGCCGGAGTCGACCGCACGCCTGGCTTCGAGCGGACGCTCTTGCGACGGGCCCTCGACTTCTTCAACGACCAGTTGTACGAACTGCGCGGCGATGAGCTGATCCGCATCGATGCGCCCACCGACGCGACGGTGTCGGTGCACCGGCAGTGGTTGCTGATCGAGCTGCGCACCGACTGGCTCACCGGCACAGCCAGCTACACCGCGGGCTCGCTGCTGGCCGCCGACTATGACGACTTCCTCGCCGGTACAGCACAGTTGCGGGTCGTGTTCGAGCCCGACGAGCACACCAGCTTGCTGTCCTACGCCTGGACCCGCGACCGGATCGTCGTCATCACGCTTGCCGACGTGGCCAGCCGCGTCGAGGTCGTCACACCGGGCAGCTGGCAGCGTCGACCGGTGACCGACGTGCCCGCCAATACCAACACCGTCATCGCGGGCGCCGACGATACCGGCGACGAAATTTTCTTGGATTCCAGCGGATTCGTTACGCCGTCGCGTCTACTGCACGGGGCGGTCGACGGAAGGCTGGAACAGATCAAATCCGCGCCGGCTTTCTTCGACGCCGAGGGCATGACCGTCGCACAGCATTTCGCTACATCAAAGGACGGCACCTCGATCCCGTATTTCGTGGTGCGCCCGCGGGACGCCGCCGGTCCGACCCTGCTGGGCGGCTACGGGGGATTTCAGGTGGCCCGCACCCCCGGGTATGACGGCGTACTGGGCCGGCTGTGGCTGGCGCGCGGCGGCACCTTTGTGCTGGCCAACATCCGCGGCGGCGGCGAGTACGGCCCCGGCTGGCACACCCAGGCGATGCGCGCGGGCCGTCACTTGGTTGCCGAGGACTTCGCTGCGGTGGCAACCGATTTGGTGGACCGCGGCATCACCACTGTGCAGCAACTCGGTGCACAGGGCGGCAGTAATGGCGGGCTGCTGATGGGCATCATGCTGACCAAGTACCCCGAGCTGTTCGGTGCGCTGGTGTGTCAGGTGCCGCTGCTGGACATGCGCCGCTTCCATCTTCTGCTGGCCGGTGCGTCCTGGGTTGCCGAGTATGGCGACCCGGACAATCCCGATGATTGGGAATTCATCGCCGAATACTCGCCCTACCACAACATTTCGGCTGCGACTGATTACCCGCCGGTGCTGATCACCACGTCTACCCGTGACGATCGGGTGCATCCGGGGCATGCCCGAAAAATGACGGCCGCGTTGGAAGCCGTGGGCCATCGAGTCTGGTATTACGAGAACATCGAGGGCGGCCACGCCGGCGCAGCCGACAACGCGCAGACCGCGTTCAAGTCCGCACTGAGTTTCTCGTTTCTGTGGCGGATGTTGGCCTTGCCGCCTGACGCAGGCTAGCGAGGTATCGGCGCGGATAACTTTCCGAAAAAGATCTGGCGAAAACCCGGCGGTTTGGCTTTCCTAACCGCCGCCTGACGCGTACCTTAAAACGACCTAAGAAGGCCATGTAGGGAAGGTGAGGGGCGAGGAGTTCGTGATGACTCCACTCATGGTGGCGTGCCTTTTTGTCGGCGCTCCGGTTGCCGGGCTTGGCCTGCTCGAGTTACAGGCACGGCTTGAGCGATGGGATCAGCGACGCCACGCTGACGATTAATCGCGACCGGTAACGCCGGCAACTGAGCTGAGCTGTCAGCATTCAGTTATGCCACCTGCTCAATTCGAGACACTGCTGTACGCGACGACCGGGGCGGTCGCCACTATCACGCTGAACCGCCCCGACCAGCTCAACACCATCGTTCCGCCCATGCCCGACGAAATCGAGGCCGCCGTCGGCCTGGCCGAGCGGGACCCGGAAATCAAGGTCATCGTGTTGCGCGGCGCCGGCAGGGCGTTCTCCGGCGGCTATGACTTCGGCGGCGGCTTCCAGCACTGGGGCGAGACCATGATGACCGAGGGACGCTGGGATCCGGGCAAGGATTTCGCGATGGTCACGGCCAGCGAAACCGGACCGCATCAGAAGTTCATGGCGATCTGGCGGGCCACCAAACCGGTGATCGCCCAGGTGCATGGCTGGTGCGTCGGCGCAGGCAGCGACTACGCGCTCTGCGCCGACATCGTGATCGCCAGCAACGACGCGGTGATCGGCACCCCGTACAGCCGGATGTGGGGGGCCTACCTGACCGGGATGTGGCTGTACCGGCTCAGCCTGGCCAAGGTCAAGTGGCACTCGCTGACGGGTCGGCCGCTGACCGGTGTGCAGGCCGCCGAGGTCGAGCTGATCAACGAGGCGGTCCCGTTCGAGCGGCTGGAGGCCAGAGTCGCCGAGATCGCCGCCGAACTTGCGCGGATCCCATTGTCGCAGTTACGGGCGCAGAAGCTGATCGTCAACCAGGCCTACGAGAACATGGGCCTGGCCTCTACTCAGATGCTGGGCGGCATCCTGGACGGCCTGATGCGCAACACCCCCGAAGCGCTCGACTTCATCCAGACCGCCGCCACCAAGGGCGTCCGGGCCGCGGTCGAGCGCCGCGATGGACCCTTCGGTGATTACAGCCAGGCACCGCCGGAGCTGCGGCCCGATCCGTCGCACGTCATCACGCCGTAGCGCTGCTACTGACTGGAGCGGTGATCAGCCGAAGGTGAAGGAAAACACCTGCAGCCCTTTGCTGGAACGCACATCGAGTAATCCGCGGGCCATGTCATTGCCGGTGGCGATCTGGTGCGACGTCGGCGGTCCGCTGATCGGCACCGTTGTCGTCTTCCCGTCGCGCGTCACCGTCAGACTTCCGGTTCCGCCGACGACGATGTAGACGTTTTTTGCGTGGTAGTTCAGCTCGATGCTCGAGGTATCACTGTCGGCCGTCGCGCCCTGGTAGTCGAGTGTCCACGGTCCCTGCAGCGCGAAGGACTCGTCCGGCAGTGTCGGCGGGAAGGCGAAGTTGGCCTGCCCCTTGTCGTAGACGCCAGTTCCGGCGTAGTTGACCATCTTGCCGACGCCGAAGTACGTCTCGGGGGTCAGGCCGGACTGCGGGGTGGTGTCGGGCGCGTCCACCGGCGGGGGCAGCGCGACGCCGGGTCGTGCGCTGGTGATCAGCTGACGGATCAGCTTCTCGGTGACGTTGTAGTCGCCCTCGCCGAACTTGACGTGCCGCACGACACCGCTGGCGTCGATCAGATATTCGGCGGGCCAGTACTGGTTTCGGTAGTTCGTCCACGTCGAGTACTTGTTGTCCAGGGCGATCGGGTAGGTGATGCCGATGTCGGCGGCGCCCTTTTCGACGTTGCCGGTGACATTTTCGAACGCATACTCCGGGGTGTGCACGCCGATGACCTCGAAACCGTCGTCGTGGTAGGCCTTGTACCAGCCCTCGACATGCGGGATGGCGCGCTGGCAGTTGATGCAGGAATAGGCCCAGAAGTCGATCAGCACCACCTTGCCCCGCAGCCCGTGTAGATCGATCGGCTTGTCGCCTGCGGTGTTCAGCCAGGCGGTGATGCCCTTGAGATCGGGCGCGGAGCCGCAGTTCTGCAGCTGCGCAGAGCCGTCGGTGCAGTTCGACAGCTCTTTGTTCTGGTCGTTGACGATGCCGCCGAGGTTGAGGTCTTGCTGAATCTGTTGGCCGCCGCCGAGCTTGTTCTGCAACGAGCTGGTGTAGTCCGGAATGGCCCGCTGCAGCACCGCGGGCAGGTTGAATACCAGCGCCACGGCGAGCAGCAGGGTCACAATCCCTGCCGTGACGCGGATCTGGCGCTGATGACGCCGAAAAGCACTGACCCGCTGGGTAACTCGTTGGCCCGCCAGCGCGAAGAACAACAGCGGCACCGCCGTGCCCAGGGCGAATGCCACTGTGAGGACGACGACGGGCAGACCAATGTTGGCGGTGGCGCCGGCCACCACGATCGCGGCCAACACCGGGCCCGCACACGGTACGTAGAGCACGCCCAGTGCCAAGCCCAGGCCAAACCCGTTGGCGCGGGTGGCGGTCTGTTTTTGCGGGATGCGGGAGAACGGCCGCTCCAGCAGTTGCTCGAAGCGCGGGAAGATCAAGCCGAGACCGATCGCCACCAACGCGGCCAGCGCCACCCAGCGGATGGCGTCTTGCGGCAGATGCAGCAGCGACAGCAATGCCGAGCCGACCAGCGTGACCAGGCTGAAACTCAGCACCAGGCCGCCGATCACCCGATATGGCCGCAGGACTTCACGTTTCGACTTAACCGCAATCGCACCGTCGGCTGTGCCCTGGGTGCCAGAGAAGAAGATCACCGGCAGTACGGGGAGGATGCACGGCGAAATGCCGGTGATCAGACCTCCGAGCAGACCGATCAGAGCTAGCGACAACATAATCACTATTCGCTACCACACCTGTCTTGGATCGGTGCTACCGGCAAGGCGCATAAAGGCGACAAGGCAGCCCGGCGGACCGGGCTGCCTTGCCTGAGCGACGCGGTAGGCCGTCACTGGCTAGGTGGCGTCAGCA
Source organism: Mycobacterium sp. (assembly GCF_052143115.1). Taxonomy (GTDB): domain Bacteria; phylum Actinomycetota; class Actinomycetes; order Mycobacteriales; family Mycobacteriaceae; genus Mycobacterium. Next base: position 9,853 of record NZ_JBKQTQ010000304.1, on the reverse strand, counting down.
CAGTGTCGATCATGTACACCGTCGCATTGGCGGTGTGCACCCCTCCGCACACCAGCCCCGCATCGTCGACTTTGAGGCCGTCCCCCTGTCCGGTCACCTTCACGTCGGCCCCCTGCAGGGTCTTGTGGGCGCCGTCAACCGTGTTCGGGCTCTCCTGCCCGTGCACCACGTGGTAGGTCAGGATGCTCTTCAACATGTCTGAATTGGTCTTGAGCTCGTCGATCGTGCTCGCCGGCAGCTTGTCGAACGCGGCGTTGGTCGGCGCAAACACCGTGTACTGGCCGCTGTTGAGGGTGTCGACCAGGTTGACGCTTGGGTTCAACTTGCCGGAGAGCGCGGCGGTCAACGTCGACAGCATCGGATTGTTGGACGCCGCCGTAGCGACCGGGTCCCCTGCCATTCCGGTCACCGAGGCCGGACCGCTCGGATGCTGCGCCGCGTAATCCGCGCATCCCGAACCGATCAGATTGGTCGCGGGAGCCGCCATTGCGCTCGTGCTCACAGGCGCGGCCATGCTGCTAGCAGGATTCGCGCTGGTCTGCTGCGCGGACCCGGATTTGTTGCTCGAACACGCCGAAAACCCCACGGCCGCGATCGCCGCCAGGCCCACCGCGAGCGTCTTTCTCTGAATGTCCTTCATTGCGCTTTGGCTCCTTTGACTTCTTCGCCGGCGCCGGCTGGCGCCGCTGGTTACCGATCGGACAGTCGCTATTCGGAGCGGCTAGCGGCATGGATGGCTTTCGAACATGACATTCGTCACGGTCGTCCACTCCGGCGTCCGCTCCGAATACCGGACGTGCAAAAGTCATTCGGACGCTCGATTGCGGTCATCGGTAGCGGTGTCGCTGGTCTGACAGCCGCCTACGCGTTGTCCGGCTGTGACCGGGTCACCCTCTATGAGGCCGACACCCGGCTGGGCGGGCATGCCCATACCCACTTACTCGACAGCAGCGACGGCACCGTCATCGGCGTCGACTCGGCGTTCCTCGTCCACAACGATCGCACCTACCCGACGCTGTGCGGTCTGTTCGCCGAGTTGGGGGTTGCCACCCAAGAATCGGAGATGTCGATGTCGGTGCGGGCCGAGGACACCGGCCTGGAATATGCCGGAGCCCTTGGCATCCGAGGGCTATTCGCATCGTGGCACTCGGCCAGGCCCCGCTATCTGCTGATGCTCGCCGAGATCGTCCGTTTCCGCCGTGCCGCGAGCCTGCTGCTGGGCGCGGGTTCAAAAGAAGACGCCGACAACCTGGAGACGTTGAACAGTTTCCTTAACCGGCACCGGTTTTCGGCGTTCTTCATCGAGCATTTCATCACGCCGCTGGTGGCGGCGGTGTGGTCCTGCGGCAGCAGCGACGCGCTGCGCTATCCGGCGCGCTACCTGTTCGTCTTCCTCGACCATCACGGCATGCTGTCGGTCTTCGGCTCGCCAACATGGCGCACCGTGGTTGGAGGTTCGGCGCGCTACGTGCACGCGATCGCCTCCCGGCTGCACGAAGTCTGCATTGGAAAACCAGTGCACTCGCTGCGCCGGATGCCAGACGGCGTGCTGGTCCAGGCCGCTGCCGCCGCACCGCAACTCTTCGACGCTGCCGTCGTCGCCGTGCACCCCGACCAGGCGCTGCTGCTTCTCAATGACCCCTCGCCGTCCGAGCGGGCGGTGCTCGGGGCGATTCCCTACTCGACCAACCGCGCGCAGCTGCACACCGACGAGTCGGTACTGCCCCAACATCGGGCCGCACGCGCATCGTGGAATTACCTGATCACCCAGGACAACGATCGTGTGCTAGTCACCTACGACGTCAGCAGGTTGATGCGGATCAACGCCGAGCGCCGGTTCCTGGTGACACTCGGCGGCCATGATCGGGTCGATCCGGAGTCGGTGATCGCCGAGATGGCCTACAGCCACCCGCTGTATACCCCGGAATCCGTTGCTGCACAACGATTATTACCGACTCTGGACGATGATCGGGTGGTATTCGCCGGCGCCTACCACGGTTGGGGGTTTCACGAGGACGGTGCCGCCTCGGGGCTGCGGGCAGCTCGACGGCTGGGCGCGGATTGGCCGGCACGTTCAGCACAGGCGGAGGTGGTGGCATGTTGACGCCGGCAATCTACCGCACCACGATCACCCATAACCGGCGGGCTCCGGTGCACCACTTCTTCGAATACCGCAGCTACAGCTGGTATGTCGACCTCGACGACCTGCCGTCGCTGCCCTGGTGGCTGCGGCCGTTCGCGCGGTTTGACGCTCGCGACCACTTCGTCGCCCGTCCCGGCGGGTCGCTTCGGGACCGGGTAGACGCCTACCTGGCAGACCATGACGCAGCGCTGCCCGACGGTCGCATCACCGCGCTTTTGCAGGCGCGGGTGCTGGGTTACGTTTTCAACCCGATCAGCGTCTTCTGGTGCCACGACCGCGACGGCGTGCTGCGCCGTGTGATCGTTGAGGTACACAACACATACGGGCAACGCCACGTCTATCTGCTACCCCCCGCCAACAGACCGGTACTGGTCACCAAGAAGTTCTACGTGTCACCGTTCAACCCAGTGGCCGGCCATTACCAGGTGCTGGCACCGCGCCCTGACCAGCAGGTGGACGTGGTGGTGTCGCTGCACGATGACGGCCAGCCGGCCTTCGTCGCGACACTGCGCGGCACCCGGCGGCCGGCGACGGTGGGCCACGTCGCGCGGATGCAGATCCTCGCGCCGCTAGCACCGTTGATGGTGGCGTTGCGTATCCGTGTCCAAGGGATCGCGTTGTGGTTGCGGCGGGTGCCGGTGGTGCCTCGGGTGAAAATGACAGTCGAAAGGCACGCGACAGCAATAGATTCGGAACGTTGGCCAGCGGTTGCCAAGGTGCCGTCCGGCCCCTTTGCCGCGGCGTCGGCGGTCATCGCTGACCGGTTGCTGCGCCGCGCCGCCGCCCGCCTACCACTGCGACTCGTCTACCCCAACGGCACTGTGATCGGGGCCGGGGAAGCGGCGTCACCAAGACTGGTGATCAACCAGCCGAATCGGCTGGCCCGCCGGATCGGACGACACGGTCTGATCGGCTTCGGCGAGTCCTACATGGCCGGCGAGTGGGAATCGGATGCTCTCACCGAACTGCTGACCATCCTGGCGAGAGACATCGGCGACCTGGTGCCAAGGGGGCTGCAGTGGCTCAGACCGATCGTCCTTGCCTCCCAACCAGGTTCGTCAAAGCCCAGCAGGCGAGAGGCGCGCCGCAACGTCGCCGCGCACTATGACCTGTCGAACGATCTGTTCGCCGAATTCCTTGACGAGACAATGACGTACTCCGGCGCGATCTTCGCGGAGCTGCCGGCGTCCTGGCCGGAGCTTGCCGACGCGCAGCGACGCAAAATCGACCGCCTGTTGGACTCGGCCGGAGTCGGCCCCGGCACCCGGCTGCTGGAGATCGGTACCGGATGGGGAGAGCTGGCCATTCGCGCTGCCGCACGCGGAGCGCACGTCCGCTCGATCACACTCTCGGAGCGCCAGGTTTGGCTGGCCCGACAACGGGTCGCCGCCGCTGGACTATCCGACCAGGTTCAAGTCGACCTGCGCGATTACCGCGACATCGGCGGAAACTACGATGCGGTGATCTCGGTCGAGATGATCGAAGCGATTGGATTTCACGCATGGCCAGACTACTTCCGTACCCTCGAGCGGCTGTTGACGCCGAACGGGAGACTGGCAATCCAGGCCATCACCATGCCGCACGCCCGGATGCTCGCGACGCGCAATACGCACACCTGGATCCAGAAGTACGTCTTTCCGGGCGGGCTCATCCCGTCCGCCAGGGCCCTCCTCGAGATCACCGAGCGCGAGACCGGGTTACGCGCTGTCGACATCTTCTCGCTGCGTCCACATTACGCAGAGACGCTTCGCCTGTGGCGAGAGCGTTTCTCGCAACGTCGGAAAATACTGTCGCACATCGGCTTTGACGCAGTGTTTTCGCGAATGTGGCTGCTGTACCTGGCACATGCCGAGGCCGGGTTCCGGTCGGACTACCTCGACGTGTACCAATGGACGTTCGTCAACGAGGCCGTGCCGTGATTGTCGACTTCGCGGTCGTCTCGGGCGCCTCCGTTGCGGCGCTGCTCGTGGTTCACGCGGTCACATTCGCGATTGGCCGCCGCATCGGCCGCTACAACGTCGTCGACGTGGCCTGGGGGCTGGGCTTCATCGCGGTCGCGGCCGTCGCCGCGATCCTCGGCAATGGCGACGCGTCCCGGCGGTGGCTGCTGCTCGGGCTGGTCGCCATCTGGGGCCTACGGCTGAGCTGGTACATCTACCGACGGTCGGCGGGCAAGGGCGAGGATCCGCGCTACGCGGACCTGCTGCGCGATGCCACATCAGGACAGGTAGTCCGCCGGGTTTTCCTGCTACAGGGCTTCGCGACATGGTTCGTCTCGTTGCCGCTACAGCTGTCGGCGGTCGTCGGTCCCACACCGCAGCGCTGGCTGACCGTCACCCTGGCCGGCGTTCTGCTCTGGGGCATGGGCCTCGTCTTCGAAGCCGTCGGCGACCATCAACTGCGGGTATTCAAATCCGACCCGGCGCATCAAGGTGTGGTGATGGACCGCGGCCTATGGGCCTGGACACGTCATCCCAACTACTTCGGCGACGCGTGCGTGTGGTGGGGATTGTGGCTGATCACCATCACCGGGTGGTGGTCCCTGCCGACGATGCTTTCGCCGCTGCTCATGACCTATTTTCTGGTCTACGCCACCGGCGCCCGGCTGACCGAGAAGTACATGGCGGGCCGCCCCGGCGTCGACGAATACAAGGCACGGACATCGTTTTTCGTCCCGCGCCCGCCCCGATCGACACGAACATGACGACTGTCGTCGCGGAGAGGATAGGCTACCGGTCGATGACCGGACCGCGGCATGGCAGCGACCTGGACGCATTGCTGCATCGGGTGGCGCGTCGCGATGCCGACGCGTTCGCCGCGCTTTATGACCACACCAGGACGCGGGTATACGGGCTGGTGACTCGTGTGCTGCGCGACTCCGGCTACAGCGAGGAAACCACCCAAGAGGTGTACCTGGAGGTGTGGCGGACCGCCGACGCCTACGATTCGGCGAAGGGCTCTGCCCTGTCCTGGCTGATGACGATGGCCCACCGACGCGCCATCGACCGGGTACGTGCCGAACAATCCGCCGCGCAGCGGGAATCGCGTTACGGCGCGTCCACCCTCGATCCCCCCCGCGATGTCGTCGCCGAATCAGCGATCGCCGCCGACGAGCGTCGCCGAGTGGTTGAGTGCCTTGACGGGCTGACCGACATCCAGCGGCAGTGCATCGAAATGGCCTACTACGGCGGGTTGACCTATACCGAAGTGTCACAACGATTGTCGGCCAACCTGTCGACGATCAAATCACGGATGCGCGACGCGCTGCGCGGACTCCGTAATTGCCTGGGTGTGCCATGACCGAGCCGACCGAATTCGAACTGCTCGAGCTCGCCACGCCGTATGCGTTGAACGCGGTATCGGATGCCGAGCGCGCGGCCATCGACCGACAGCTCGCCGCGGCGCCGGCATCGGTCGCCGAGGCCTTCCGCGAAGAGGCGCGTGCGGTCCGCGAGACGATGACGGCGGTGTCGGCGGCAACTGCCGCCGAGCCGCCGACCCGTCTTCGCGCGACGGTGCTGGCCGCGGTGCAATCGGATGCTGCCGGCCGTCGATCTCGTTGGCGCACAGCTCTATTGGCTGCAGCGGCGGCAATCGTCGTGGGATTGGCGGCCTTCGGCGCCGGAATCGCGATGCGACCATCGTCTAAGCCGACAATGGCCGAGCAGATCATGGCGGCACCGGACGTGCGAACCGTCTCCGGTCAGCTAGCTGGCGGGACGGCGACGGTGTTGTTCTCGCGGGGCATGAACGCAGGTGTGTTAGTGATGAACAACGTGCCCCCGCCTTCGCAGGGCACCGTGTATCAGATGTGGCTACTCGGCGACAAGGGCCCGACCTCGGCGGGCACGATGAACACCGCGGCCGTCGCGCCGTCGACCACCGACATGCTGACAAACCTCGGGAACTCCAGTGCGCTGGCGTTCACCGTCGAACCCGGCAACGGGTCACCGCAGCCGACCGGAAAGATCCTTGCCAAGCTGCAGTTGACCTAGCTTGGCCGCGACGGGGAGCACTAGAGCTGATTGCCCGACTCCTCATCGGGCCCTGCGGGCCCGCATCGTCGGCGGGCTAGGACTTCCGCAGACTGCCCAGCACCGCCGCTAATATGCCGAGCGCCACCAGCACTCCGCCCGCGGCCAGAGTCAGGTCGAGCCATTGGTGCAGGCTGCTTTCGGCCTCGCCGACCATGACGTCAGCGATACGCCGAATATCGCCGGTGGTGTCGTTCAGCGCATCGTTGATACCGCGGCGACCGATTTCGATACCCGCCCAACCGGCGGCGCCGACCAGCAGCGCCGAGATGCCTAGGCCGGCCAGCGCTCTGGCACGGCTGCGTGCAGCGGCCAGTGTCAGTAGCGCGCCGATCCCGGTCAGCACCGCCGCGGCGATGCTCGCCCACGGACCCCAGGTGACCAGCGGGCGTAATATGCCGGGCTGCAATACCTTTGGCGTCGATACCGTCACCGGCACCCGTACCATCTCCGGCACCCGCACGTTATAGGTCGACAGCATCGGTGTAAACGCGCTGTCTTTGAGCATCCCGGCTAGGTCGATGACCCACTGGTCGCCTTCCGACTGCGCCGAGGCGCCGGTGAACATCCAGCTGTGCGCCAGCCGATTGGCATCGGCGAACTGCGGCGGGAAGTCCGGACCGGAGGTATAGCCGGCGGCTACATCGTGAACCTGGGCCGAGTCGACCTTGTAGCCGCGTTGATCGATGAGCACCATGGCCCTGGTGGCGAGCTCGGATGCCACCGCGGCCTGCAGCACCGGATCGGCCGCGGCTTTCCGGGCCATCGCCTCATACCCGTTGGCGTCGACGATGTGCGTCTGCGCCCACGCCGTCGGCACGGCAACCGCCAGCGCCACAGTGGTGAACAGCCACAGCAGTACCGTTACCGCGAATCGCACGCTGTGGCCAGTGTCACGTTCACTGGGGCAGGATGCCCTGCAGGTAGGCGGCCTGACCGAGATGCTGGGCGCAGTCGTCGATGATGCTGACCAGTCGCGCGCTGGCGGTCACCGGCGGATCCCAGTTCCGGTCGACGATGCGCGCCAAGTCCTCGGTGGTGACGCGCGCGACGAATTCCAGCGTCACCTTGTGCACGGCGTGGTAGTACCCAGCCAGCAGATCGGCCGATGCCTGGACTTTGGCCACCTCTTCGGGACCGTGCCCGTAGCCGGTGTCGTTGCGCGGCAGGTCCAGCCCGAAGCGGTCCACCCACCCTTCGTGGGTCCACACTTGCTCGATGCCGGCGATCGGGGTCAGTTGAACGTCTTGCACACGCGCGCTGTGCCAGATCAACCACGCGATGCTGTTGGCGTTCGGGCTCGGCCGGTAGCCGGCCCATTCGTCGGTGAGACCCTCGGTGAGCTCGTCGACGTGTTCGATCAACCGGGTGAACGCGTCACGGAGCAACTCCTGAGCGGCCGCATCGGTGGTCGACATACCGGCGACCCTACCGCCGCCCGGACGAATTGATCCTGGCATCAGTTACCGATGCGGTCGTAGATTATTTAGATGACCTACGACCTCATCATCCGCAACGGCACCATCGTCGACGGGCTCGGAGGCGAACCGTACGTCGGCGACGTCGCGGTGCGTGACAGCGTCATCGCGGCCGTCGGAACAGTCAATGGCTCATCCGCGAAGCGGGAGATCGACGCGACCGGGCTGCTGATCACCCCGGGCTTTGTCGATCTGCACACCCACTACGACGGCCAGTCCATCTGGTCGGAGCGCCTTACCCCGTCCTCAGCGCACGGGGTCACCACGGTGGTGATGGGCAACTGCGGCGTCGGCTTCGCGCCGTGCCGCCAGGAAGACCACGACGTGCTCGTCGACGTAATGGCGGGCGTCGAAGACATTCCCGGTGTCGTGATGACCGACGGCCTGCCGTGGAACTGGGAGACCTTCCCCGAATACCTGGACGCACTGGACGCGGGCAAACGCGATATCGACGTGGCCGCCTACCTCCCGCACTCGCCGCTGCGCGTGTACGTGATGGGTCAGCGCGGCGCCGACCGTGAGCCGGCCACCGCCGAAGATCTCGCAAAGATGCGGACGCTGGCCAAAGAGGCGATGGAAGTCGGAGCGCTCGGCTTCGCGTCGTCGCGGCTGACCATCCACAAGACCGAGAGCGGCTCGCCGATTCCGAGCTACGACGCCGCTCGCGAGGAGATCGAAGAAATCGCCAGAGGCGTGGTCGACGGCGGCGGCGGCCTGCTGCAATTCGTGCCCGACATTCCGTCCGGCGGCTATCAGCCTGTGCTGCAAACGGTTTTCGACGTCGCCGAGGACGTCGGGCTTCCGGTCACCTTCACACTGGTCGTCGCCAACGCCGGCGACCCGACCTGGCCGGACGCCATCACGATGGTCGAGAAGGCCAATAAAAATGCCGGCGCGGGCTGTGCACAATTTACCGCGCAGCTGTTGCCGCGGCCCATCGGGTTGATCATCGGGCTGCAGCTCACCGCCAACCCGTTCGTTTTGTACCCCAGTTACCGCGAGATCGCCCACCTGCCGCTGGCCGAGCGGGTCGCGGAGATGCGCAAGCCCGAGGTCCGCGCCCGCATCCTCGCCGACAAGCCCGGCGTGGGGCACCCGATCCTGTACGTCGCGCAGATGTGGGACTGGATCTTCCCGCTGAGTGACGACCCCAACTACGAGCCGGACCCGTCGACCAGCATCGGAGCCCGGGCGCGGGCCAAGGGTGTGGACCCGATGGAAGAGGCCTACGACCGCCTGCTCGACGACGACGGCCGGGCCATGCTGTTGGTGGCCACCAGCAACCTGGAGCACAACTCGCTGGACACCGTCGGTGAGCTACTGCACCGCGACGACGTCGTGCTCGGGCTCGGCGACGGCGGCGCACACTACGGGATGATCTGCGACGCCAGCTACTCGACATACTTCCTGGCGCACTGGGCGCGCGATCGGAAGTTTGGGCGGTTCACGGTGCCAGAGGCCGTCCGCGAGCTGACCTCGGTGCCGGCCCGCATCGCCGGGCTGGGCGACCGCGGCCGCATCGCGGAGGGCTACAAGGCTGACCTCAACGTCATCGACCATGCGGCGCTGCGTCTGCACAAGCCGGTCATCACCCACGACCTGCCCGCCGGCGGGCGTCGGCTCGACCAAACTGCCGACGGTTACGTGGCGACGATCGTCTCCGGCGAGGTGATCGCCGAGAACGGCGCGCCCACCGCCGCCCGGCCGGGCAAGCTGGTCCGCGGCCGCCAGCCGGTTCCCGCCTAAAGGCGTTGTGCCGTCACATCCGCCTCATCAGCCCCCGTGTCGGCGGGCACACAGTTTGCCCGCCTCTGAGCGAATTTCCGTCGACGGCACGATGAGTTTTCGCTCGAAGGCGGGCAAATTGGGCATCGCCTCCTCGGCGGAGAATCAACTGCCTCAGCCGGACAGCGCGTCGAAAAGTGCTGCTAGCTGACCCGGCGACACCGACGTGTTGCACTGGCCGCGCAGGTCGAGCAGCGGCTGCGCAATGTTCTTCAGGTCCAGAAACTCACCGGGGTGACCGACGAAGTAGCTGCGCACTGACGACTTCGCGTCCGCCGGCGGTTGATTGACCGCAGCGGTCAGCATGTTGTTGGCATCCGGGTGAGCGTCCAGGTATCCGCTTGCCCCGTTCAGCACTCCGCTGGCGGTGGCAGCCAACCCGCTGGCCGTGCACGGGTCGGGCGCAGCGCCCG
>NZ_JBKQTQ010000303.1:0-8495 GCF_052143115.1 Mycobacterium sp. | reverse complement strand
CTACTACCTGCGGAAACGATCCGAAGGCAAAAATCACAACGAAGCCATGCGCTGCTTGAAACGCCGCCTGTCCGACATCGTGTACCGACAGCTGATCGGCGACACAGTCAAACAAAAGGCGGGCCCGGGAGGACACTCGGGGGCGGCTCTATCGTCTCGCGCGGCCAGCTGACACCCCGCACACCGGCTCTTCAGACAAGTCACTTCCCGAGCCCGCCCCCAAACCCTACAACCCGGCAAAAACCACCTACTTGACACAGAGAGGCGCCAGTATCGCACACCAGAGTTTTGGCAGCTCAGAGGCGGTATATAGGCTAGCCTAACAAATCGCCAAGACGATACCAGGACAATTGGGCAGGCAATTGGTCTGAGATACAGGTTGTGGTCCGACGCCGAACGATTCTTAACGATGCCTCAGTCGGTGGTGTGGACGATCAGCACGTCGGTCTTAGACCTGCGGGAGACTTCGGATGGGACCGATCCCAGCAGCCGCCCGGCGACGCTGCTGAGTCCGACGTTGCCGACGACCAGCAGGTCGGCATGGACCTCCTCGGCCAGGTGCACCAGCGCGTTGATGGGGGCACCGACGATATCCTTCTCCTCCACGTTCTTGGCCCCGGCTTTGTGCGCCCGCTCCCTGGCGTCGTGCAGGATCGCGTAGAAGGGGGCGTCGCCCACCATCCGGTAGTCCGCGCCGTGGGTGCTCCCCGGCGGCACGGCGTAGCCGCCGTGTTCCTCTGGGACGGGGAGATGCGCCGTCGCAACGATCAATTTCGCGCCGTGATCCGCAGCGATCGCGCCTGCGCGGTCCACCGCACGCAGCGACGAGTCCGAGCCATCGGTGCCGACCACGACGGTCTGATAGGCGCTCATTTCCCACCCAGTGTAAGGCCGACGGCGGCTCATTAGAGTGCAAACCGATGTAAAGCCGGTCCCCCGCCGGAGGTATCAGCCGGGGCCGTTGCCGTTGAACTGAGAAGTGTCCACGGCCGTGGACACTTGCAGTGGAGCCGGCGGCCCGGTTGTCGTCGATGTCACCGCCGTCGAGGCTGCCCCGACAGCATGTCACCACATATTTGACCGGCTTGGCCATCACGCTCCCCCGTTCGCGGCCATCTTTAGACAGCGGCGCCGCTATCTCACGATCGCGGCCTTGCGCGGCATGCTGATAACGCATCGCGGCCTGTGGTGTCGAATGCCCCAGGCGCGCCATGAGTTCGGCCAGGCTGGCACCGGTAGCCGCAGCCAGCACGGCACCGCTATGCCTCAGGTCATGCCACCTCAGGTCGCCGCGACCTCAGTATCGCACCAGAGTTTTTGCAGGTGCGAGGTAGTTTTCGGGGCTGGTCATTCAGCGCGTGCCAGATACGTGCCAGATAAGCGGAGGGCTCCCTAGAGCGGCACGCAACCGCACCAAAGTAGGGAGACGTAGCGCTCGACAGCAGTACGCTCAATGCCGTGCCGGACACCTCGTACGCGTCCTGCGGCGATCTCAGCCTGGCGTATCAGGTGTTCGGCGACGGGCCTGTCGAGCTCGTCGTCGTCATGCCGTTCGTCAGCCACATCGAGCTGGCCTGGACCCTCCCCCAATTCAAAGCGTTCGTTGAGCAGCTCGCCACGTTCTGTCGCGTCCTTTTGTTCGACAAGGCCGGGGTCGGGCTTTCGGACCCGGTGCCAAAAGTTCGCACGCTGGATGATCGGGTGGCCGAGATCGAGGCCGTCATGGACGCCGTCGGCTTCGGACAGGCCGTCGTCTCCGGTCTGAGTGACGGTGGACCGGCGTCCATGATGTTCGCGGCAGCACGGCCGGAGCGAGTGCGGGCGCTGATCCTCTGCGGCACATACTCGTTTCACCCAGGCAGGTGGGACGACATGGATCGCGACCCGGCCGAGCTGCGGGCGCGCTTCCTTTCCGAGCTGGGTGAGGACTACACGCCGTCGATTGAACAGCTCGCCCGCTGGCTGGAAGCCGGCCGCGCCGTGCGCTCCGGGTGGGGCAGCGGTGCGGCAGCCAGCATCAGCGCGCCGTCGGTCCGGTCGATACGCCAGCTCGCAATGTTGGAGCGCATGAGCGCGAGCCCGGGAATGGCGCGGGCGTCATTCGAAGCAGCCTTTCTGACTGACGTGCGACCGATCCTGCCAACGATCACCGCGCCAACCCTGGTCATCCATGCCCGCGAGGACCCCGCGGTTCCGGTGCAGGGCGGCCGGTATCTCGCCGACCACATCCCCGGCGCGCGGTACCTGGAGGTCGAGGGTGTGGACCACGCACCCTTCTTAACCGAGCCCGACAAGATCCTGACCGGGATCGAGGAGTTCCTCACCGGCAGCCATGCCGCGCCGGCACAGTCCCATCGCGCCCTGCGCACCGTGCTATTCACCGACATGGTCGCGTCGACGGAACACGCCGCGGCGACGGGCGACGAGCGGTGGCGTGCGGTGCTCCACCGCTTCGGTGAGATCACCGCCGAACTCACGGAACGATTCGGCGGCACGGTGGTCAAGAGCACCGGCGACGGCCACCTCACCACGTTCGACGGCCCGACGCAGGCCATCCGCTGCGCCGAGGCCGTGCGCGCTGACGCCGAGACACTGGGCATCGAGATCCGCGCTGGCATCCACACCGGCGAGTGCGAACTGCTGGACGCAGACATCGGGGGAATCGCGGTACACATCGCGGCGCGGATCCTCGGGCACGCAGGGGCGGGCGACATCCTCGTGTCCCGCACCGTGCGCGACCTGGTCGTTGGCTCGGGCACGGGCTTCGAGGACCGCGGCAGCGTCGAGCTGCGCGGTGTGCCCGGTATCTGGCAACTGCTGGCAGTCGATCGCCATGGTGCGCGGGCGGGATCGGCCGAGGCGGAACTGGCATCAATGCCCACTCCTGGCCGTCGGACCGCGATGCGTCGCTCCGACCGCGCCGTGGAGGTGATCGGGAGGCGCGCACCGTGGATTCTCCGCGGGATGGCCCACCTCGCCCCGGCCACCGGCCGCCGCTGAACAGCCGGAGTCAGCGCGCTTGGAGGTGTCTGAGTCCTCGACATCGTTGACAGGTGAGTCGCATTCACATACCACCGACGCCGATGCATCCGTGCTGGACCCCACGTTCACGAGCTGCCTCGACAATCCCTAGAATGCCGGCGCTGATCTCGTTGAGCCCGGACAGGTCCTGCACCGGCATGTTCAGCACCGAGGCCAACGGCGCAGCGGTCTCCTGCGTCCTGATCAGCCCGGACGGGTAGCGGCATTTTTTTGGGGTGGTATCCGAACCCGAACCACAAGCGCCGGGACGTCCTCGGGATCCGCAGAAGGATCAAGATGCTCTCGCTGCGGCGCGGGAACTGCCGGCCGAGGTCGGATATCAGGGGACGACGATCGCTGCGGTCGCTAGGCGCGCCGGCATCGGCGCTCCCACGATCTATCGCCGCCGGCGACGGCGCGAGGCACTCATTGAGGATGCCGGGTTCGATCACGTACGGCCGGCGCCCCTTCGTCCAACGACAGACGACCTGCGTGCCGATCTGCACGCATGGGTAGAGCTCTTCCTGGCCCAATTGGCCGATCCGGTCATCCGTGCCGCAGTTCCCGGCCTACTGCTGGCGTGGCAGCAAGAAGAAGGGCTCTACAAGCGGTTTCTGCTGCGCAACGAGCGCGATGTGCGGGCGCTGTTCGCCCAGCGGGTAGCGGCCGACCGCGTGGCTCAGCACGCCGAAGCCGCCTTCGACTTCCTGGCCGACAGCACGTTACTTCGGGCGGTGACCCTCGGGATGATCGACGCGGAGGAATTCTGCGAACGTACTGCGGATGCCCTTGCCGCGCTGGTCCATTCGTCCTGGCAATCGGACGCCACCGACAGCCGGTCCTAGTGACTACTCAGGACCGCCGTCGGGCGGTGATTGGCCGTTATGCCCAGGAGGCGAGTTGTTCAGCCACTTCCTCAGCCGGAGAAGGCTTTCGACGACGATCCCGATGGCCAAGAGGGCCAGGATCACCACAATCGCGGCGGTCACGTGTCAATGGTGACAGGTCGAAGTTCGGGTGCTGCCGACGACACCGCCAACTCCAGCAGGCAGAATTGGTAAGTATGTCCACCCCACCCGGCCAAGTGCTCCGCATGCGGGCGGTTGACCTCACTAACCGCCTCCCCGGCTACCTCTTCCGCGAGCACGGTGAAGGGGACAATGCCTGGAAGCGGGTCAAAACAAGGGTTGTCTGCGAGTCGAGCCCCCACGACGGCAGTCCGCTACCCCAAATGTGCACCGTGAAATTCACCGACGGAACAGAGCGTTACTTCAACCCCGACGACCAGGTGGAAATCAGACCCTAACTGAGTGAGTTTTTTGCGTCACCGCCATTGGGTGGGGCACAAGAACATTCACGCGACAGGTTCCAAACATCAAAGTTGCTTCTGCCAGCGAGAACCCGGCCGCGCAAGTTATACGTTGGCCTGGTCAACCGTGAAGACCCATCGGCTGAACCTCCAGACGCCTGCCTGCTTGACCGCGGTGAACTCGTAGCAGCCGGTCAGTTCGGGAGAGGGTGGCCCGGCGTCACGAATACCGAATACCTGGAGATAACAGCGTCCAGTCGCCTCAGTGGCGTTTTGGCGGGTGAACCAGAAGGAGTTCAACGCGTGGCGGCGTTGGTTGTTCTCGGCTTTGAACGCTGCTTTCCTCGCGGCGAGAAAATTCATTACCGTGTCGATATCCTGCGACAGCATGCGGTCCTCATGCCGTAAGACAAGTTCCGGCGAGTCGGTGAATAGCGCGCGGAACTCGTCCAGCTCGTTCTCGTCGTAGGTATAAGCGTAGGCACCAAACAAGTTGATGATGGCCAGCCGATCAGCGGCGTCGAAGGCCGTGTCCCCGATTGTCAACTTGAACTCCTCAGCAGCTAGTAGATCGGACTTAGGCGGGTCCACTAAGCGGACTGCAACCAATTTTCAACACCGGCCCATGCTCGCGGCGCCACATTGCCGGTGAAGTCGTTGGCGAACTGCTAGCACACCCGCCGAAGTGGCGACTGCGCGGACACTGCGAAGCCGCGGTCACTCTGCTGGAGCGCTGAGCCTGGCCCTCGCGACGAGGGGCTACTCAATCCCCGAGACAATTGGATATTTACTGCGGTGTCAGCTTTCCAAATTGGTTGCAAGTGATACCAATACAAGTGACGCATGTTAAAGAAGTTATTCGAACCGTGCTTCGGCGCAGAGTGATATCGCGCTATTTACGCAGGTAGCCCGCCCGAGCAAGGCATTTCGCGATGCAGTTACGTTTGAAATTGCCGTCGCTGGGCTATGCGGCTCTTGCGGTCTGGCCTCAATACCAGGTAACCGCTATGAAAATGAAGGAGCCCAAGGAGCCCATCGTGAAAATCACAACGACGACTGTCAAGACGGCCATCGGTGCCGCTGGAATCGCTGCTGTGAGCGTTGTTGCTGCAGCAACTGCCTCGGCTGCGCCACCAAACATCCAGGGATTCGGTATCAGCGAACCGCTGATCGACGGGCCGTTGGTGACCAACTACACGGTGAGCAACCTGCAACCGAGCAGCGTGGCGATCCCCGGCTACACCCCTAAAGGAACGCTCTACCAAGCAGACATCACCGCCAAGTCGGACGGCGGGCTGGTTACCCCTATGGTTAACGACTTCATCGCCCGCGGGCCCAACGGCCAGAACTACCGGGTGATCGACAAGGTTCAGGCCCCGGGCAGCCTCAACCCGGCGCCGATCCCGCAGGGCAGCGAGTCGACCGGCACGCTGTACTTCGACGTGACAGGCGCACCGCCGAATGGCGTCGTCTACAACGACGGAATGCAAGACATTCTGATCTGGACGTCGAACGTGCCGGAGACCTCGGCGCCTGGTGCAGCGCCGAACTCGCCTAGTGCACCGCAGAACTCAAGCCCTGCACCGGGTGCGCTTCCTGGTCCGGCCACAACCTAATCCGTTCGCATACACCTCCCCGCGCCACGCCTAGTGGCGTGGGGAGTTTTGCGTACACGGGAATTCTGCGCAACTGAACGAGTGCCCGCGCCGGTGTGCGCTTAGATTGCGGAATGTCGTAGTACGGGTTCGCGTTGCCGAAGATGATGCCCCGCAGGGTCTTCCGCAGCAGTGTCAACATTGACAGGTTCAGAGTGGCGTCTTCGACCTCCGTTTTGGAGGACAGGCGCCGCACCTCTTCTTTCCCCTAAGTACCGTCTACATCTTCTGAAACGGGTGACCCGGATAGTGATGATGTCATCCGGTTCTCGACCTTGAACGCTCCGGCGAAGCGAACCTCTAAAAGCTCGGTGAGGTCGCCCGCGGCGTGACGGTCTTCGATAGCCGCCCGAAATCGGGCCGCTGTATCTGCGACGTCACCGGCCAGCGAGTAGATAGCCAGAAATCCCGGCTCGCCAGGTTCCGTACTTCGATAGAGCGTCGCTGCGTCGACGCCGTCCACGGCGAGAGCATGACGAAACTGGACCTCCGCGTACCAGGTCAAGAACTCCTCAACGCGCTCCTCATCACGACAACTGGTGAGGGCAACGAAGATGCCACCGCCATCGGTCATTGGTTCTGCTCCCGTCGCTTCCAACAAATCTCGATGGGCGATCGAGACTCGACCGCTTGACGGCCGCTCTCCACCGCTTCGTGGTCCACCTTTCCGGATCGGACCTGGCCGTTATCAGGTAACAAGGTTCTCACTCACGATTTCCTTCCGGTCTTGTGTCGCTTTGACATCTCAGGTCTCGCACGAATCGATCTACCGCGATGTGTACATGCCGTCACGGAAAGTGTTCGACGCCAGCATGTTTCACCATCTGCGTAGTGATCGTTCGATACGGCGACCGCGTGGCAAGCGGTCCTCATACGGCCGCGGCCAGCTCCACAACACGATCTCCATCCGGCAGCGTCCCGTCGAGGCCGACGATCGTGAGGTGCCCGGACATTTGCTCGCTTGGCAGCCGAACGACCTGTGGCCGCCGCCGCCACCTGGCTGGATGTTGACACAACCCCCGACTCCATCGCGCAGGATCCGTCACGTGTTCAAGCTTTAGCCGCGGCGAACACAACATCGACCACCGCACGCGCCCGGGTCCCGAAGGCCCGATCGCCGAGCAGACCCGATCCTCCCGTGCACCTTCTTCACCGGAAGCCGCCCGACAAACCCGTATGGGCATCGACCAGCTCCGCACACCACGCCCAAACATCCAGACATCGGGACCTTTGCCGACGTTCATGCAGATGGGCAGCACATCGGCGAGCTAAGGACATCAATGATGCGGCGCTCCGATGAAGGCGTGCTCAAGATTCTCAGCGGTTGCCATCACGGCATGGCGCGTCTAGAACGATGGCCCGGCAACATCGAATTGCGCGTGTGCATCGCTGACAGCGACGGTCACCTTCCGAAATCTTCCGAGCCGTTCTTGTGGCAAGCCGAGCGGAGAGAAGCCGACAAACTCCGCTAAATACGGCCGGCGACAAACGCTGCTGTGATTCTTTTTTGCAACCGATGATTTCCCTAGCTCGCTATCCCGTGAGGTCTTCCACCTTGGCGTCGGAAGCGTGCTTCTTGATCGCCTCAATTCCCTTCTCCGCGCTGGCCTTCGACTCGTACCCTTGACTGGCGGCGATGATCTCGCCGTTCGGGGCCTTGAGGTGGAAGCGGAACTTGCCGTGGGCCATCCGTTTTTTGGAACCTTGGTGACGGCCCCACGGCGGCGTTTAATGATCGACATGACTCAGCCGCCTCTCCCGCGCCCTGTGGCGTTGACGTGGACCGCGCTCACCGAAGGTCATTGGTCGCTAGTCGTCACGAAAGACACAGGCTCTGTCGCGGCCTCGTTGAGTCCTGTCGAGCATGCCTGGAGCGACAACCGCGAGTATCTGATCGGAGCACTCGAAGACGGCTGGTGGCTCGCCGTGGAAGTCGACGGCAAGCTAACCACGCTGGCGTCGCCCTTCCCTTCCGAAGAAGCTGCTAGAGAGCGAGCCGAGGCGCTGGAGGCTGGAACCGAGTGAATTGCGCCGCGCCGGCCGGGCGTCCACGCTGTCTCCCTATGCGCGATCTCGACACCATCGACTCCGAACTCCGGCTCCTGGCCGTGGTGCGTTGGTCGATCCGCGAGCACGGTGGCGAGCCGTCGAGCCGCCAGGTCGACGAACTCCTCGATTGGCGCCGCGAACTGACGCGGCGTCCGCTACTGCGACTGCTCCTGGCACATCGGGAAGAGGTCGCTTTCTAAATCGGAACGACCCGTAGGGCCCCCCGCAAACAGTCCTTGGCCGCCGTCGGACTCTCTTTCCCGGTGTTCTGTTTCATCGACTTTGCGCTCGGGATCCAAACATTTGGCGTCGCGATCGACCGATAGAGGCGCAGGCTGCAGTTATGCAGCGATGGGTGCGCGAGAGAACTTTGATTCTGGCTCACGGGTCGAATCCGCCCACCGAGGCTACTGACGCAACGACAATCAATTAGGAGGTTGTGCAGCAATGGATTTCGCACT